>DSAP01000004.1 GCA_011046415.1 bacterium
CGGATGAACTCCGCCCCTTCCGAATTCAAAGAATCGAACCTATTCTTCCGTTCTTCAATATTCCGTGTCCTCCGTGGTTTTTCTTTGTCTCCATTTTTCGTGTATTCCGTGTTCTCCGTGGCAGATCTTTTCATCCTCGCGGGACGCCCGTTTTCCGGATCATTCCTCCGCCATATGGGAATACCCGTAATCCGCCGACGGATTGAAATTTTCCTTGATCGTACGCGGCGAGACCCAGCGCTGCAGGTTCAGCATGCTCCCCGCCTTGTCATTGGTTCCGGAAGCCCGGGACCCCCCGAAGGGCTGCTGGCCCACCACCGCGCCGGTCGGCTTGTCGTTGATGTAAAAATTCCCGGCCGCGTCCTGAAGGATCCGTGTGGCCTGATCGATCGCCCTGCGGTCCGTGGCGAAGACGGCGCCCGTGAGTGCATAGGGCGAGGTCTGGTCGCAGAGATGCAGGGTCTCCACATAATCCGAATCCGGATAGACATACACGGTGAGGACCGGGCCGAAAATCTCCTCTTCCATCAGCCGGAATTTCGGATTGGTGGTCCGGATGATGGTCGGTTCGATGAAGTATCCCGTGGTATCGTCCGAACCGCCGCCTGTGATGAACTCCGCCTCGGAGGAGTTGCGGGCATATTCGATGTATCCGGTGATCGTATCGAAGGCCTGCCGGTCGATCACGGCGGCCATGAAATTCCGGAAATCTTCCGGATCGCCCATCCGGATCCCCGAGACCGTTTCCTGAAGCCGTTTTTTCAGGTCCGGCCACATCGATGCGGGGATGTACGCCCGCGACGCCGCCGAGCATTTCTGCCCCTGATATTCGAACGCCCCGCGGATCAGGCCCGCGGACAGGATGTCGATATCCGTCGAGACATGGGCGAATATGAAATCCTTGCCGCCCGTCTCGCCCACGATCCGGGGCCAGGTCTTGTATTTTCGCACGCCCTGTCCGGTGGTTTGCCACATCCGGCGGAACGTGGCCGTCGAGCCCGTGAAATGGATCCCGGAAAGATCCGGGGAATTCAGCACGGGGTCTCCGACCGTCGGTCCCGATCCGGGGACGAGGTTGATCACGCCGTCCGGCAATCCGGCCGCCCGGAGCAGCCGCATGATATAATAGGCGATGAAGACGGTGGAAGAGGCGGGTTTCCAGACCACGACATTGCCCATGATGGCGGGCGCGGTGGGCAGATTCCCGGCGATGGAGGCGAAATTGAACGGCGTGACCGCGAAGACGAATCCCTCAAGCGGACGCTGTTCCACATAGTTCCAGCACCCCTCGCTCGACCGCGGCTGCTGCTGGTAGATCTTCTGCATGTAAAACGGATTGATGCGCAGGAAATCGATCAGTTCGCAGGCCGAATCGATTTCCGCCTGAAATACCGTTTTGCTGGCGTTGAGCATGTTGGCCGCATTGAGGACCGGCCGCCAGGATTTCGAGAGCAGCTCAGCCGCCTTGATGAAAATGGACGCCCGGGCCTCGAGCGGCATCGACACCCAGTCCGGTCGCGCCCTGAGCGCCGCGTCGATGGCCTTTCGGACCTCCTTTTCGCCGGCCTTGTGATAACGGCCCAGCCTGTGGCCGTGTTCGTGCGGGCAGACGCAGTCTGCCAGATTTCCGGTCCGGATCTCCTCCCCTCCGATCAGGACAGGAATCTCGACTTCGCGGGCTTTCATTTCCGCCAGTTCCCCCTTGAGCGCCAGCTTTTCGGGACTCCCGGGTTCATATCCCAGTACCGGCTCGTTTTGGGGAAGAGGGATGTTGAAAAGTACGTTCGGCATCGCATCCTCCTGATTCGATACAATGATGCTCGGTGATACCACGTTAAAATGGGATGTTCGCTCAGATACTATTTTCGCGCACCATCCGCTTCCTTTTGCTCCGACGGCATTCGGGATCCATCAATCCGTCACATCATCCTCAGGGACAGCACGGTAGATGATCTTTCCTCCCAGTATCGTATACGCCACCCCGGCTCTCAGGAGTTCCTGCGGCGGGATGCGGAGCAGATTCCGGTCGAACACGACGATATCCGCCAGCTTTCCGGGTTCCAGGGATCCTTTCATGGGGTCCGTGAATTCCGCATACGCGGAACCCAGCGTATAGGCCCGGATCGCCTCCCCGATGCCGATCCGCTGCTCCGGGAACCAGCCCTGGGCCGGGTAACCCGACGTGTCACGGCGGGTCACGGCCGTATAGATTCCGATCAGGGGATCGAGAGGCGCCGCGGGCCAGTCCGTGCCGAAGGCCAGCACGGTTCCGGATTCCGCAAGTTCGTTCCAGGCATAGGCGGTCCGGCTGCGCCGTGTCCCCAGCCGGTGTTCGGCCCACAGCAAATCGGTCAGGCAATGGCTCGGCTGCATCGACGCCGTCACACCCAGCCTCGCGAACCGGGGAATGTCTTCGGGATCGAGCACCTGGGCGTGTTCGATGCGATGCCGGCTGTCCCGGCGTCCGTTGAGTTCGCGGGCCAGTTCGAAGGCGTCCAGCGCCATGCGGTTCGCCCGGTCTCCGATGGCGTGGAGGCCGACCTGAAATCCTTCCCGGTCGGCCTTAAGCACGAGCAGGTTCAGGGCGTTCTGTGTCATCCGTTGCAGTCCGAAGGTCTCGGGCGCATCGGCGTACGAACGAAACAGGGCGGCCGTGCGTGATCCGAGGCTGCCGTCGATGTATCCCTTGAGTAATCCGGCCCGGATCATCGTCCCCCGGTATTTGGAACGGGTGCGTTTGGCTGTGGAAAGATCCGCCTCGAGCGGCATCCACATGGATACGTGGCAGGTCAGCCGATCCGTTTCGAGGAGTGAGGCGAGGATTTCACAGGCGAGGGAATCGCAGGGCCCCTGTATGCTCGTGATGCCCAGCCGCCTGAATCTGTCGAGCAGGTTCAGTATTTCGGCTGTGGCCGCGGCCTTGGAGGGAGGCGGTAAATACTGGATAACGAGGTCCATCGCCTTTTCCTCGAGAATGCCGTTCGGTTCTCCGGTGCGTGGATCCCGGACGATCCGACCTCCCGGCGGGTCCGGGGTGTGCCGGTCGATCCCCGCGATGTCGAGCGCCTTGCCGTTCGCCACCGCCACGTGACCGCAGACACGCCGCAGGAAAACCGGCGCCTCGGACACGAACCGGTCGATGTCGGATCGCGTGGGCCGTTCGTTCCCGGGATACAAAGTCTGGTCCCATCCGCGGCCGACCGTCCAGCCGCCCGGATTGTCTTTCCGGATTTCTTCATACCGGCGCATCACGGCACGCTGAATATCCCGGATCGAATGGACGCCCGACAGATCGAGCTCATGGCCGTCCATCACGCCCCTGGGAAGATGAATGTGCGCATCGTTGAATCCGGGGCACGCGAAGCGTCCTTCGAGGTCGAGCACCGCGGTCTTCGGCCCGACAAAACGGGCCATTTCCTGATCCGTCCCGATCGCCAGGATGCGGTCTCCCTTGATGGCAATGGACTCGACTACCCGGTTTTCAGGATCCACCGTATAGATGAATCCGTTTCTCAGAATCAGCGTCGCAACCGGAACCGGCTTTTTGCAGGCCTGCGCGAACAATCCGATCATCAGGAAAGACAACACGAAACAGAAACGGCGACGCATCATGGATCAATCCTTTTCATGAATAATACAGGCTGCGAAACCCTCTCACCCGGTCTCCCGCTCCGGTCGGATGCGCCGCATCCGGGGATAAAGGATCCATTCCAACACAATCCAGAGTCCGGCCATGGAGGCGAGTGCGATCACGTATCCTTCCGCATCGTGATAGGCGAACGCCTGGAGCCGCACCAGCAGCACGAAGACGGGCAGCGTCAACAAGGGCGCCAGCATGCGGCCCAGGCGATCCCCCGGTATCCGCTCCCTCGAAAACGGCGGATCCCGGACCCAGAATGAACCGACGGAGAAGGCAAGCGCTCCGCCGGCGCCGAGAAACAGGATGTGTTTCAGCGCGTGCGCGAGGGGCATCCGGGTCGCAAACACGGCGAAGAGGACGAAAAGGAACGGCAGGATCAGCCTGATGAAGACGGCGAGCTTGACGCCCTGGAACAACTTCCCCGGGGAAGCCAGCGGGGCGACCGCATAAATCCACCCGGCCTCCCAGTCTCTCGCATAGGTGAGATTCCGGATCAGAGACTGACAGACGAAAAAAAACAGGAAGAGGAAAAGCATGCCGGATTGCCTGAATCCCAATGCGGCCCCCGGCGCGAAGGGGTCGGAGAATCCCCCGTCCTGCATCGCGATGAACAAAAAAGCCAGCGGAATACCGAAGAGCGGATAGGCGCCCATTTTGACGAACCGGTCCCGGCGGAGCATCCGGCACGTCAGGGCGTACCCCGCCCGGCGTTCGGGATCGGCCATCCAGCGGTGCGAATGGACGCGCTCGGATTTCTTTTCCCGGAGGGAGGGGGCGGGGATCTTCTCCGTCTGCGGCCGGATTAAATCCAGATACCCGGATGAAATCCGGCGGAATCCGGCCGCCGGGAGCAGAATCGATCCGGAGAGGGCGGCCGCGCCGAGGATGAGGAAAACCGGACCGCCCTCGCCGCGGAGCACCTGGAGCAATCCGGCAAACCAAGCCGGCGGAAGCCCGTAAACCCACGGAGCCGGTTCTCCGGAAAGAAGATCCGGATCGATGCGGGGAATCCATTGAAACGCGACGATGAGGACAAACGTCAGCCCGATCTGGAAAAACGCAATCCCGTCCCTGAGGCGTTCGGTGTCGAGGATGCGCATGAGCGTGGCGTAAATCGCCGCCATGCATGCGCCGGTCATGATTCCCGAAAGGAGCGCGACCGGCAGGTAAAGAAGCGGATAAATCCAGGTCGCGCCCGGCAGGGCCAGCCCCGCCAGGGCGGGGAAGAGGCTGAGCGCGAGAGACACGCACCCGATATAAAACAGCAGGTTCGCCATTTTAGCGGCAAAATAGGTTCGCGAACGGACGGGCCGGAAGACGAGGAGATCCTTCTCTTCGGGGTCGACGAGCGTCTGCGACAATTCCAGGATGACGGCCGAGGCGGCCATGAACATGGCGTACGCGAAGGTGAGCAGCGCGTACAGGAAGGGAGAGGCGTTCCGGACGATCGAACCGGCCAGCGAAAGACCCAGGAAGGCGTAAATGACGAGATTCAGCATGACGGGCGGCAGACGCCGCTTGCTTCCGGTCGTCCCCCGGCGCAGGTCGAGGGTGAGAAACAGCCTGAACAGCGTCCGGAACTGGATCGGGTCGACGCCGAAAATTTCCGCTTTTCTTTTCATGGTCCTTTCTTGGAATAGGATCTTGAAAACGCCGCGGCGAGTTCTGAGGCGTCCGTCTCGCGCGTCAACCGGCTGAACACCCCCTCGAGCGAGGGCTGCCGGGTCATTTCCTTGAGTTCCGTGACGGATCCGTCCGCCGTGATCCGTCCGCGATGGATGATGATCACCCGGTCGCAGAGATGCTCGACCACTTCGAGGATGTGGCTCGTATAGAAAATGGTCTTGCCCTGACGGGCCAGGTTGCGGAGCAGTTCCTTGAGGAGCAGGACGGCGTTGGCGTCCAGTCCGCTCAGGGGTTCATCGAGGAACAGGACGTCCGGCTGGTGGATCAGGGCCGCGGCGATGACCGTTTTCTGTTTCATCCCTCTGGAGAAGCCGGTCATGGGCCGGTCGGCGTCGGATTCGAGTCCGAAAAATTGGAGGAACTCCCCGATGCGGGATTGGATCACGTCTTCGGAGAGATGATAGAGCCTGCCGACGAAGGAAAGATATTCGCGCGGCGTCAGGCTCTGAAAGACCGCGCCGGATTCGGGTACCAGGCCGATGCGTTTCTTGACTTCCAGTGAATCGGCCAGGAGGTCCCGTCCCGCGATGCGGGCCGTGCCGGCGTCGGGACGGATCATCCCCGTGAGCATCTTCACCGTGGTGGTCTTGCCCGCCCCGTTCGGCCCCAGATAGCCGCAGATCTGCCCGCCGGGGATGGAGAAGCTCACGTCGTCCACCGCCCTGACGGATCCGAATTGTTTGACGAGTCCCGAAACTTCGATCACTGATTCATCCTACATTGAAAAATACTCTGTCGATCTGGGTGGTACGCGGTACCGGGTGAGGGGCACGCGGCACACAAGATCCCCGCCAGAAAATCGCGGGGATGACAAGACTTTTCACCAGAAAGACAACGAGGCACGAAAATAATAATTATGTCTTTGTGGTTTTACATCTTTTACGAGCGCGATCAGCGATTTTCGTTTTTGTAATTGCCAACAGCCGACTGCTGACTGCCAACTATCCCTCTTAATCCGAAACACGAAACCCAAAACGCGAAACCCGCTTTACTTCATCCCCTCCAGCTTCCTCTTCATCGTCTCCGTCGCAATGGCGGGATTCGCCTTTCCCTTCGAGACCTGCATGACCCGGCCCATGAGGAAGCCGAAGACCTGATGTTTTCCGTCCAGATATTTTTGGACTTCCGGGGAATTTTCGGCGATCACCCGGTCGACGAGCGATTCCAGCGCGCCGGCGTCGGAGACCTGGGACAGCCCGAGTTTTTCCACGGCGGCCCGGGGGGAGATGCCGGATCCGAGCATCTCCTCGAAGACCTTCTTGCCGGACGACGTGGAAATCTCGCCCGCATCGATCAGGCGGATGACTTCGGCCAGCGCTTCGGGAGGGACGGAAAAGTCCCGGATGTCCGCCTTCCGCTCGTTCAGGAACCGGAGCACCTCGCCCATCACCCAGTTGGCCGCCTTCTTGGGATCCGGCACGAGCGGCAGGAGGGCGTCCGTGTAATCCGACACCCCCCGGTCCTCGTTCAGGACCCGAATGTCGTAATCCGGCAGGTCGTATGCGGAACGCCAGCGTCCGGCGCGCGCGTCCGGCAGTTCGGGCAGCGACGCCGCGATCTCCGCCTGCCATGCGGCGTCCACGACGAGGGGAGGCAGGTCGGGATCCGGGAAATACCGGTAATCGTGCGCCTCTTCCTTGGAGCGCATGGGCCGCGCCTCGTCCGCGGCCTCGTCCCAGAGCAACGTTTGCTGGACGACCTTCCCGCCGGATTCGAGGATGCGCGTCTGGCGGGCGATCTCGAAGGCCAGCGCCTTCTCGACCCCGCGAAAGGTGTTCATGTTCTTCAGCTCGGTCTTGACGCCCAGCCCCTCCGTACCGGCCGGACGCAGTGAGATGTTCGCGTCGCAGCGGAGGCTGCCCTCTTCCATGTTGCCGTCGCACACGCCCAGCCAGCGCACCATCTGGCGCAGCTTCGTCAGGTATTCATAGGCTTCTTGGGGGGAATGCATGTCCGGTTCGCTCACGATCTCGATCAGGGGCGTGCCGCAGCGGTTGACATCGACCAGGCTTTCGTTTTCGCCGACATACACCTCGTCATGCACGGACTTGCCCGCGTCTTCTTCGAGGTGGATGCGGTGAATCCGGATCTTCCGCACGCCGCCGTTCCCGTCCGGAATCCCGACCCAGCCGTCCTCGCAGAGCGGCTCTTCGTACTGGGAGATCTGATAGCCCTTCGGCAGATCGGGATAGAAGTAATTCTTGCGCGCGAAGATGGATTTTTCCTTGATACGGCAGTGGACGGCGAGCCCCATCCGGACGGCGAATTCCACGGCCTTTTTATTCAGGACGGGGAGCGTGCCGGGCAGCCCGAGGCACACGGGACAGACCTGCGAGTTCGGCTCCGCGCCGAACCGCGTGCCGCATCCGCAGAATATCTTGGACACCGTCGCGAGCTGCGCGTGGACTTCGAGTCCGATGACGGGTTCGAAAGGCATGCTTGATCTCAATTTTGAATGATTTCCGTAAGAATAGCGCTCATTTCACGATAGCATTTATCAAAAGAACCGGACGAACGCGCCGCGTCCAAATCGAAAAGCTGAGTAAAGGCAGACTGATCGGTGGTTGGGGTATAGGGCCCATTCGCCCCCATGCAGTCAGAAAGCCAACCTTTTGCATCTCGAATCCTTTCAGGATTCTGTGGAGCTGTACTGTCTGTGGCGATGCCACGCTTACCTCTTAATGATTCAATACTCGCAAGAAACCACGCCTCGTACTCGCGTTTGGCCAAGATCACGGAGATTCTCCGGTCCGGTCGTGCGGTGCGAGCACGTGAAAGAAGAGTGGGACCTATGGTGGCGGGGCACCCATCATCGCAATCGATGAGTATAATAATCGCACCGTCAGATCCCGTCTTACGAGCTCCCAGTTCGACTGCTCGTTCATGTTCGCCCTCCTGAATGAGTTTATTAGCGGGGATCCACATAGGTTGAGGTATACCGGGGTATTCTGTGATCCTCAGCGTATCACAGATTCGTCGGATGAGTATCGGCACTGCTTCGACTTCTCCATGCCCTTCTACTATGCAAAAAATATTCCCCATCCCTGTCATTCCATAAAAAGATGAGATTGAATGTGGGATCCTTGTTGATTTGCGGGTTCCAATTGGTTCGTTCGCAACAATTCTCCCGCCGTGTACAATCCGTCATGAATTGCAGAGCGACTGGCCTCATCGATCGGAGAAATGGCCGTCACACCCTCATCGCCGGATACAGCCAAAATCGAATCCGCCGTGATCTGCTTGTCATCCAGGAGATCCGGGCTGTGGCTGGTCACCAACACCTGGGTATGTCGGGATGCAAAAAATAACGCATCACGTAATACCCCTGCGGCACCCGGATGGAGAGCGCTTTCAGGTTCTTCGATTCCAATCAGGGGCGTGGGATTGTCATACATCGAAGAGCCCTGAAAAAGAGCGACGAGGATACCGAGCGTCCTAAGTGTACCGTCCGACATATTGACTGCAAGAAATCGCCACGGGTCTGCAGAGCCTTTCGTATTTTGGCGGAACTCGAGTGTTTCCTTGGACAGGACATTGCGCGAAGAGACTCCTTTGATACCGGGTACGACTTTTGAAAGAAATTCTTCAATTTTCATTGCGTCTGGCGCGTTTCTTTTTATTCTTTCCAAAACGCTGGCAAGGTTGCTGCCATCTCGTTTCAGCACCAGTCCGGGATCCGGTGGCTGCTCATTCCGAATCACATCGGGATTGAGATTGTAGAAACCCATGCGGGACAGGGAATCATACAAAGGACGAAACTCGTCAAAACCCGACAAATTAACCAAATACAGCCGATCATTTTTTGCTGCCGGCGGTTTCTCGATGCTTGAAGAACGAACTTGTCCTGATTCGACACGATAATGAAAAATATCCTCAAGAGCCGAGGCGGAACCAATCCGGCATTCCTCCAGCTGGACTTCAAATCCTCTTTTTTGAGAACCGACGCGGAATTCGTAGTAACCGCAATCTCCATTCAACAACGAAATATCGAGTCGAATACTGAAATGTGTGGGATGCCCGGGAGACCGCCGTCTTACCTCGTTAATCCCGCTTCTGTCCCGCAAAGCATGGTCTAACGAGGTGTTTAGCGCATCGCTGACCAGCCTCAGCGCATCCATAAAGTTGCTTTTCCCTGCGCCATTCTTACCGATAAGGAAGCATAATGGAGGCAAAGCGACGTCACATTCGGCAATACTTTTGTAATTCTTGAGAGCCACTTTCTTGATAAAGCTCTTCATCGTGGTGCCTTTCTATCTCAAAACATCTGCTGCATCAATCGCCCGAATTTCAGCCGGTGAAGAATACGCAAGGGAATCTCTGCAATCCTTTTGCTTCAGCTCCGATCCGGTTTTTCTTTCTTCGTCCGATAGACCCGCGAAAATGATGCGGGACATATCAAACCTACTGTTTCTGAAACACCGTCGATTCCGTCTCCCGATGCCGCTCCATCGCCAGCTCGATCAGCCGGTCCAGCAACCGGGAATAGGGAAGCCCCGACGTCTCCCAGAGCTTCGGGTACATGCTGATCGGCGTGAATCCCGGAATCGTGTTGATCTCGTTCACGAACAGATGGCCGGATCCGCGTTCGTACAGGAAATCCACCCGCGCCATGCCGGCGCAGTCCAACGCCTTGAACGCCATGACGGACCACAGCCGGGCGCGGTCCGCCACATCGGACGGGATGTCCGCCGGGATCACGATCTCGCTCGCGTCGTCCACGTACTTGGCGGCGTAATCGTAAAATTCGTTCGAGGGGATGATTTCGCCCACGACGGACGCCTCGGGCCGGTCGTTCCCCAGCACGGCGCATTCCAGCTCGCGCGCCCCCACCGCCTTCTCGACCAGCACCTTGCGGTCGTACCGGCCGGCCGTCTCCACCGCGGCGCCCAGCGCCTCTTCGGATTTGACCTGAGTGATCCCCACGCTCGACCCCAGATTGGCCGGCTTGACGAAGCAGGGGAATCCGATCTCGCTCCGGACGCCCCGGAGGATCGCATCGGATTCCTTCTCCCAGGCGCTCCGCGTAAACCAGATGAAATCCGGCGTCGGCAAATCGTTCTGGATGAACATCTGTTTCATGAGGACCTTGTCCATGCCCAGCGCGGAGCCGAGCACGCCCGCGCCCACGCAGGCCAGCCCGGAAAGCGCGAGTAGTCCCTGCACTGTGCCGTCCTCGCCGAACGGGCCGTGCAGCACGGGGAAGACCGCATCGACCGGAATCACGGAACCGTCCCCGACGCGCAGGAATCCGCCCAGCGTGGGATCTCCGGCCATCACCGCCGGGCCTTCCGCGTTTTCCATCCCCGGGACGGATGAGAGGATTCCGGAATCCTCGATCAGTATCCATCGCCCTTCGCGCGAAATCCTGACGGGAAGGATGTCGTATTTCTCCCGATCGAGATTGGCGAGCACGGCGACCGCGGACGTCAGAGAAACCTCGTGTTCGGCCGACCGTCCGCCGAACAGCACCGCGATCCGTTTTTTCTGATTCTTCATCGCATGTCTTGCCGGATTAACCTGTAAATGAAATCGTCACGCATCCCGGGTTATTTCGGACCGCATCGTGACCGCCGCGCCGCGTCCCGATCCGGACTGCCCGATCCGGCCGGGGGAACCCTCACATAATACAGATTCCATCGGACTTTTTCAACCCCTTTTCCGTCGGATAAAAACCCGGGAAGAAAAATCGGGATGATTCGGATCGGCAGGGAGAAACCCGTCAGCGGGAAACCGTCGCCTGGTAATTCGACATGTTGTACAGGGGATTCCGGACCGGTCTGTATAAATCCCCGTCCAGGGGATTGTCTTCCTGCGTATAGATCCAGATCTCATGCGGATCCCAGACCACGATTTCGTCCCGGCAGTCGCCGGTCAGATCCAGACAGGCGTAGCACATGTCCGGATGGCCGTCGTCGGGAAATTCGAGGACTTTCCTCCCCCATCCGTCATAGGCGCCGCCCTCGTCCACATGGGCGTTCAGCACGAAGAATTCCTCGCTTTTCCCGGTCCAGTTCAGCGGGAAGCACATGCTGCCGTAATGGGCGGGCTCGAAACTGTGGTAGATCTCGCCGCCGGAATCGAAAAAATGGATCAGCCCCTGATTGCCCCAGAAATTGACGGAAACGGTCTCCAGTCCGGGCAGATCGTCCCTGAAATTGGCCGTCGCCGGATTCTGCACATGGCCGACAGAGTGATGCTTCAGGATGCGTCCCTCCGTATCGGCGAAGATTATGCCTTCATCACTCGCGGCGATCAGGATTCCCGGAGGCTTATCATCCCGGAAAGGCACGATGGCCACGCCGTCGGCATGGTCCTGCAACACCGGATCGAGCGACCAGATCCGGGTGCCGTCATGGCCGAAAAGGGTATACCCCATCAGCAACTCATCCTTTCCGTCCCGGTCGATATCGAAGGAAAAAGGATAATGGCCTGTGTTGCACCGGCCTTCCCAGAGAAGCTCGAGCCGGTTGTTGTAGGCCCAGAAATGGCGGTACCGGTCCTTGAGGATCATATCGCCGTCGAATCCCTGGCCGGTGAGGTCGCAGAAGAAGAGGCAATCGCCCAGGATGCGGGGAAAGATGTTGTGCCCCTGCGGGGTGGGTTTTCCGCCGGGGGTGAGAGGCGTGGGCGCCTTCCGGATCGTCATCCCGGTGGCGGCGTCGACGATGTGGATTTCCTGGTTCATGGTGAAAACGACTTCCGCCTTTCCGTCATGGTCCAGATCATGGATCTGAAAGGCGACATCGTTGGTGAGGCTTGTTTTCCATGCATCGTCCCCGGCCGTGAGTATCGGGTGCCAGTGTGTGTCGGGATTGATTTTGTTCTGGACGACGACCCGCCTGCCGTCCACATCCCGGACATGCCAGGACGGAGGCAGATTGTACCGGAAGGTCGAGACGGCCCATTTGCCTTTCGGCCTGGCTTCGTGCAGATAGTGGTATTCCGTATGCGCCCCGACATCGCCTATCAACGGCCCCCGCGGCAGTTTTTCAAATTCATCGGTGAACAGGATCCGGAACGGGAAGGTGCGGCACAGCAGGGACAGAACGGCGGGATATGCGAACCGTAAAATCTTCACGGCAGGAATTGAATCTTTCTTGTCCAGACTTGTGAACCGGTATCAAAACGGATGAAATAAACACCCGCTTTGAAACGACCCGTTTCCCATGCCACACGGTGTATCCCGGGACCATACGCCGACTCCCCGAGATCGGCGACTTTCTGCCCGAGAACATTGAAGACGGAAATATTCACCCGGGCGGCTTCTTTCAGATACAGTCGCACCCCTGCGGACGAGGAAACCGGATTCGGCAAAACGGACAGGTGCTCCACACCCGGATCGCCCCCGGTTTCCCGGTGTTCCTGTACCGGAGTACTCGGTTTGGCGCCTTCCATCAGGGCTTCCAATACGCCCGGGTCGACGGCCTCCCCGGTATGGCGATCGAACACCGCACAGCCATGATTTCCGGCGTATCCATTGTCCCAACAGAACGGGATCAGACCGTAACGAATCGCCGCATGGGTCACATAGCGATAATAATATTCCCTCGAAGCGATATGCAGGATCAGGTCGTCTCCCGTCAGGGCGGATCGTTTGGTCGCCCCGTATTCCCCCAGGATCACGGGAATACCCTGATCCACAAACCTGGTTTTCATCGACCGGAACAGGGTCTCCACGACATCTTCTTCTCCCCAGGTCGCGTTTCGTCCGGGGTTGGTCTCGGAATGATAATCCTTGCCCCAGAAGTAAAACATTTTCCCCCAGCTGGCATCCTCGGTCAATCCGCAGAAATTCCAGGGCGTATAATAGTGTATTTCCGCCATCAAACGATCCGCGATGTGATCCGCGGGCATGGATGTCATCAACCGGTTGGTCTTGTCGATGTCTGTGGAGGGACCCTGGATGACCAGGACGCGGGAGGCGTTATTGCCTCCGGTGGCACGGACCGCATCGATGAAGGTCTGGTGATAGGACATCAAAACCGCCATCTGGGCGGCGTTCTCCACGTTGGGTTCGTTGGAACCGGCGAAGAGGAGACGCTCGTCATAGTCGTTGAAATAGTCGGCGATCTGCGTCCAGTAGGCTTCCTGCTTTGTGTTGACCTCTTCCCGCCTGGCTTCGGTCACATTGTTTTCGAGCCAGCCGCCGTCCCAGTGGCCGTTGAGGATGACGTACATGTCATTGGCATGGCAATAGTCGATCACTTCCCGGACGCGGTCCAGCCAGTTTTCATCGATTTCGAGAGTGGACGGGTCGGCGCGGTTGTCCCACGCGCAGGGGATCCGGATGGTATTGAATCCGGCATTCCTCACCGCATCGATCAGCTGCCGGCTGATTTTCGGATTGCCCCAGCCGGTCTCGCCGGAAGGGACTTCCAGGGAGTTGCCGACATTCCACCCGATCGTCATTTGACTCGCGATTTCGGAAGCGGTCGGCAGTTGTGCGGAAAGCGGCGCGCCGAGAATGAACGCGGTAAGAATCAGGGGCGAACCTTGTCCGGCAAACAGCCGTTCGAACCGCTTGACGAAGCGAGCTTTCATCTTCATGTTGAATCTTCCTTTGATAAATATCTGTTCAATCCCCTGTCTCGCGATCGCACCGGATTATTGAAAAGGATCCGGTAATCGCCCGGAGCGGAATCCTGTCAATCGTAACCATTTATCCCAAAAAAAACAAGCATAAAACCTGCGGAAAAGAAAAAAAGCAGGAGAGGAAGATCAACGGTGAATCCGAAAACCGTTCTGTGTTGCTTGTTTTTAAAGACAGTCTGGAATCCCCGCCTCGAACAATTCAAGGCTCTTTCAGGCCGGCGACGGATGGTTTTCCGATCATCCGTGCGAGTCCGTGGAACCGGCGCGCCCTCTGCTTTTCAGAATCATGAGAACCCCCACGACGATGAGAAACACGGGCCACAAATCCCCGAATCCGGTGCTGAAAAAAAGAAAAATGACCCCGAGCCCGCCCAGGATCCCGGCGGGCCAGAACAGCCCGGGATCATGCGGTCCTGCGATATAAAGGGAGACGAAACCGGCGGCCGGGGCCAGCAGGAACACCGGCCACAGAACCGTCATGTTGTGCCATCCGGAAAGATTCAGATAGAGGAAGAACAGGCCGACCACGGCCAGAATGGTCCCGGGCATCACCAGCCCGTAGTTCTTCCGGTCGAGAAAATACCCGATCCAGAAGCCCAGCGCCGGGGCGAGGAGTAACAACGGCCAGAGCAGGGCCATCCCGGCGTCGTTCAGGTTGCCGATCAGAAAAACCACCCCGAAGACGATGAGAAAAAGTCCCCAGGCGAAATCATGTTTAACATTTGTCATCGCCGCCTCCTCTTCTGGTTCTCCAGCCGTTCTGCATGGAATATTTGATTCACCGGTCCGGTGTCTCAGCGCCTCTCGACCCGGAGTTCGCCCAGTCCGGGCGTCATTCGCAGGGACATCTGGGTCCCGGCCTCATCGAACCCATCCGTGTAAAAATAACGGCCCCGCTTGTAGAAATCCGAATCGATGTCCTTGGCGGACAGGAAAGAAAAGGCGCCGCCGATCTGCATGCGGATCCCCGCATCATCGGGCAGGAGCACATGGGCCTCTCCGATATTGAGACCGACCCGGGCCATGCTGCGGTGGACCAGAGTGCCGGAAAAATCGACGGACAGGCTGCCGATGCCGTGTTTCAGCTCCGCCTTGTCAAACCGGGCGTTGCCGAGACGCACGAGATTCGCCTCGCCGACATGGAGATGGATATCCATGTAAGTCATGACGATCGGATTCGGCTCGTCAAAACGCACCGTGAGCTCACCGGCCCAGGATGTGACGTCGAGTTCCTCGATCCGGAGTCCTCCGAGTTCCAGATGGCATTCACCCGCCTTGAGCCGGGTCTTCAGCCGGATATGCACGGAATCGGGCAAAACCACCCGGACGATGGGACCCCGCATGCCGTCGCGTGTTTTGTACCATTTCCTGCCGTCCACGGCCACCCGCAGCCGGTTCCGTTTCTCGTCGAAATCGATCCGGGTCCGGACCCTTTCGGTCTCGAATTCGACGTCCACCCCGCCTTTCAGGGTTTCCTTTCCTTTCTCGATATAGATCTCTCCGGCGTCTACATTCAGGTAGACTTCCAACGGCCGATTCGCGGTCGCCTCGAAGTCCAGTTTTTTCATATCATAATCCTGCGCCCGCGCGGCCGGAGCCGCAACGAGAATCACACTTAAAATTCCGATAAAGATTAACCTGGCCATCCTGCCCTCCTTCTTGCAAAGATTCAAAACGCCCGGTTGAGACGCACCCAGAACATGAAGGGTTTGACGCCCGTGTCCGTGCGCCGCGCGATTTCGATCCGGAAATTGCCGCTGTGGCTGGCCAGGGCCAGGCCGGCATCGCTCCTGATATCCCGGTATGTGATGTCGTCGAATCCGTCGAGCAGATCCAGGCCGGAGTCGACCGTATCCGTCCACCCGGCGTCGGCGAAAAGGATGATGTCGAAATGCTCGAGGAAAAAGAACGCGAAATCGTCGGGAAAAATCTGTTTTCCGAGCCGGTATTCGACCTGCGCGAGAAGCATGCGGTTCCCCCCGGGCCGGCTCCAGGTATCCGGGAACGCCTTATACCGGTATCCGCGCAGGGTGCCGGGACCGCCCAGATAAAACCGTTTCGGCCAGGGCGGATCGCCGTTCGCCGTGCCCGCCCGCAGGCGGATGTCGATGCCGTCATGAAAGCCGAGCGGCTGATACCGGCGCAGATCCCCCCAGACCCGGTCATACGTAAAATCGCCCCCGAAATCATCGCCCATGCGTTCACCCTCAATCTGGAGATACCAGCCGCGCGTCGGCACCTTCTTGCTGTTCCGGGTGTCCACGGCGAGCGAGGCCGAGAACCCGCGCATTTCACCGGGACCGACGGCCGGATTTTCCCGGAACCGTTTACCGCCTCCGAAAAGCGACCAGTTGGTATTCTTCTCGACGGCCTGGAATTTCTCGGTATGATATGCCGCGTGGAGTGTCACCGCCTTCGTCAGGTTCTGAACGACATATCCGCTTCCCCCCTCGGAGAGATAAAAATCGTGAAAGTCTTCCTTCAAAAGGAACGCGGCCAGACTGTTCTCCGTCTCGGGCATGAGCCACCGGTCGGGTGTGTCGATCATCCGGCGGTATTCCCCGCCGAATCCGAACCGGTATGTCTCGAAAAACCCTTTCTCGATGCCGATCTGGTATTGAAGCTCCCCGGCCGCGAACGCATATCCCCAGTGTCCGTACAGGAAAGGACGTTGAGGATGACGTGCCCGGCCCTCGTCCCGGCTGACCCGCATCCCGGCCGTGAACCCCTCGACACGGTTGTACCGTGTAAAGACCGAAGATCGCTTCCCGTCCTTCCAGTCTCCCCAGTCGTCGTCCCAGTCATCCCAGTCCTGATCCATCATGCCCCATAAACCCGCCTGAAAGGACCGGGCCGGCGAATCCAGCCGGATTCCGGGGGCGGATCCGGCCCCGGAGCCCGGCGATACGAACAGCCCGGCGAACAACACCGGAAACAACGCGGAGAGCGTGGGGAAACACCTGTTATTTGGGCCTGTCTGCCGCATATTGCACCTCCCTGAAAGTATCCCGTCAAAAGCGTTTGCTCTTCCCTCATGCAACCCGCATGCCAGACAGGACATCCCGTTATACGGAATGGATTAATGTATTGTTTTCATAAAATCTATCGGAAATGTGAATCAGGCGGGCGGGATGCGGATCGCGGACCAACCGTGTCGATCACGCACAGTCTGGATTCATTACTGTGCCGGATCGGCACAGCCGGATCGGATTCCGTGGGCCTTGAGTTTGCGGTGCAGATGTGCGCGTTCGACCCGAAGCCGGCGCGCCATTTTCGAGACATTCCCTCCGGTTTCCCGATAACATGCACGCAGAATCGCAGACTCGTAGTTCTGGACACGGTCTTTGAGGGAGGCCTCTCCGTCCGGAAGAGATTCCTGAGATGCCGCGCCGGGGGCGTCGGGCAGGTGCAGGCGCACGAAATCGGCGCCGATGACAGGATCCGGGCTGAGGATGAAGAGCCGTTCCACGACGTTCCGGAGCTCACGGACATTGCCCGGCCACGACCGGGCAGCCAGCAGATCGAGGGCGCCTTCGCCCCATCGGCGCATGCCCTTGCCCGAACGTTTCGACAGGCTGTCGAGAAAATGAGCGGCGAGCCGGGGAATGTCTTCCGTGCGTTCGCGCAGCGCGGGAACCCGCAGGGGAATCACGTTCAGCCGGTAGTACAGGTCTTCCCGGAAACGGCCGTCCCGGATTTCGGATTCGAGATCCTTGTTCGTCGCGGCGAGAACCCGGACATCGAAGCGATAAGGTTGCCGGCCGCCGACCCGCAGGGCCTCGTTCTCCTCCAAAACGCGGAGCAGCTTGGCCTGGACATCCGGGCTCATGTCCCCGATCTCGTCCAGGAAAAGAGTGCCGCCGTCGGCCTGTTCGAAACGGCCGGGACGGGAGGCGGCCGCGCCCGTGAAGGCTCCTTTTTCAGACCCGAACAGTTCACTCTCGACCAGGTCGCGGGGGATGGCCGCACAGTTCAGGCCGACGAAGGGCTGATCCCTTCGCGGGTTTCCGCCGTGCAGGGCCCGCGCGACCAGTTCCTTGCCCGTGCCGTTCTCCCCCGTGATCAGCACGCGGGCATCCGCAGGGGCGATTTGCGCGATCATTTCCCTCAATCGTCTCATGACGGGAGAGTCGCCCACCAGGCATGCGTCTTCTTCCACGAGGGAACGGAGCCGGTCGACCTGGGTCCTGAGGCGTTTTTCCTCGCAAACATGACGGATCTCGAGGAGCAGTTGTTCGGGATTGACCGGCTTCTCAAAAAAGTTCCGTGCCCCCATGCGGGTCGCCTTCACGGCCATGGCGATGCTGGACTGCCCGGACATCATGATGACATCCGTCCCGGACGCGTGTTCACGGATTCCGGAAAGGGTTTCGATGCCGTCCATGCCGGGCAGCACCATATCCAGGATCACCAGATCATATGCGCCCTCCTGAATTTGCGCGATGCCCTCCTCGCCGCTCGCGCACACGTCCGTCTCATAGCCTTCCTCCGTGAAGAGGGCGGACAGGGCGGTCCGGATCCGCCTGTCGTCATCCACGATCAGAATGCGCACGGCCATCCCCGTCCTCCAGCATCCGTTGAAAACGTTTGAGAATACGCGCCTCGCCCCGGACCGTGAGCACGACCGCCTCATCCTCGATCCGCTTATCCAGTACATGCGCCCGGTCGTAGAGAAGCGCGACGAGCCGGGCGTGCCGGTGGGGAATGTGGAATATCGTTTCCTCCACGAAGGCGTCGAGCCGGCGTACGATTTCCCGCTTGAGCGTCTCCGTCCCGATCCCGCGCATGGCCGAGGTGAAAACGGCGGGGGCAAACCGGCGCTTCAGTTCGGCAAACAGGACGCGGTCCGTCAGACGATCGATTTTGTTGAATACCGTGATACAGGGCTTGGACTCCGCCCCGAGTTCGCGCAGCACGTCCTGGACCGCGCCGATGTGTTCGTGAAAACAGGGATGACTGACATCGATTACGTGGAGGAGCATGTCCGATTCGACGGTCTCTTCGAGCGTGCTCCGGAAGGAGGCGATCAGATGGGGGGGTAGTTTCCGGATGAATCCGACCGTGTCGATGAGCAGGGTCTTCCGGTGTTCGTCGACCCGGAAGGCGCGGATGGTCGCGTCGAGTGTGGCGAAGAGCCGGTCTTCCACGAACGCGTCTGCATCGGCGAGCACGTTCATCAGGCTCGATTTACCCGCATTGGTATACCCGACCAGGGAGATTTTTATCAGCCCCTCGCGGTTCTTTCTCCGGACCCGGCGCTGTTGTTCGATCCGTTTCAAATCTTCTTCGAGCTTCTTGATTTTCTTGCGGATCATCCGGCGATCGACCTCGAGCTGGGTCTCGCCGGGACCGCGCATGCCGATCCCGCCTTCCTGCCGGGACAGATGCATCCATTGCCGGGTCAGCCGCGGATACAGGTATTTGAGCTGGGCCAGTTCGACCTGGATCTGCGCCTCGTGCGTGCGGGCCCGGCCGGCGAAAATATCGAGGATGAGCCCGCTCCGGTCGATCACCTTTTTCTTGATCTCCCGCTCGAGATTCTTGATCTGAACCGGGCTCAGGTCCTCGTCGAAAAGGACGACATCGACCGCCCCGTCCAGCGCTTTTCTTGCGACCTCGTGCACCTTGCCGGTTCCGATCAGCGTGGCCGGGTTGATCGCGCTGCGATCCTGGAGGACCGTATCGACCACCACCGCGCCGGCCGTGTCGGCAAGCAGGGCCAGTTCATCGAGGCTCTCTTCAACCTGCTCCCGCCTCGCCCCCCGCAACACGACCCCGACGAGCAGCGCCTTCTCGCGCTTCTTTCCGGTCTGAATGTTATGAATCGTCTTCACCATGGATGTGTTCGGTAATCCTTTTTTCCGGCCGAACCGATTCCGCTGGGTTCATTAAAACGACATATCCCAGCAGGTGGAATCTCGGGATGCGAGCCGCCTGAAATGGGACCGGGCGGACCGCCGGTTCAGCAGACGCTGAACCGGACCCGTGTTTTTCCGGTTTCCCGTCTTGAAACCGCCCTGCCGTAATGCGCCGCGGGATTCTCCGGATCCTGATCCAGCACCCGGTCATACCAGCCGTCCGCGCCATCCCAGTTCCGCTCCTGAAAATCCGAGTCTCCCAGGCCGAGAAGGGCTTGGATGTCGTCTGGGAAGCTTTCATGGACCTTGTGGAAGAATACCCGCGGGCCTGCCGGGGCCGGCGGATGCCGCGCATCTGCAGCCCTTTCGCGTTCAGGCTGCCGGCTTCGGCGCGCGTCATGCGGTCCCGCGCGACGGCCGAAAATACGAAGACACGGGCATGGGGCCAGGAGACGCCCGCCTGCTTGCGAAAAGCCCATGGATCTATCCCTTGATGACGTCCATCCCGACATAGGGACGCAAAGGCGCGGGGATCACGATGCTCCCCTCGTCCGTCTGGCCATTCTCCAGGAGGGCGATCAAAAGGCGGGGCAGCGCGAGTCCCGATCCGTTCAGGGTGTGGACGAATTCCGGTTTGGCGCCCGGCTCCCTGCGGAACCGGATGTTCATGCGGCGCGCCTGGAAGTCCTCGAAATTCGAGCAGGAGGAGACTTCGAGCCATTTGCCGATTCCGGCCGCGAAGACCTCGATATCGTAACATTTCGCCGCGGCGAAAGACAAATCGCCGGTCGAGAGGGCCACGACCCGGTAGGGCAGATCGAGGAGTTGGAGTATTTCCTCCGCGTTCCGGACCAGGGATTCCAGCGCGTCATAGGACGTTTCAGGACGGACGAACTGGACCATCTCGACCTTGTCGAACTGGTGGATGCGCATCAGGCCGCGCGTGTCCGCCCCGTAGCTCCCGGCCTCGCGGCGGAAGCACGGCGTGTATCCCGTATAGCGGATCGGGAGCCGGTCTCCGGCGATGAGGTCGTCGCGGTGAAGGTTCGTGATCGGCACCTCCGCCGTGGGGATGAGGAAGAGGTCGTCTTTCTCGACATGGTACATGTCTTCCTCGAGCTTGGGCAGCTGGCCGGTCCCTTCCATCATCTCGCGGCGCAGGATGACCGGCACCCAGACTTCCTCGTATCCGTGTTTCTCCACATGCAGATCGATCATGAAATGGATCAGTCCGCGGACCAGGCGGGCGCCTTTCCCGAAAAACGACACGAAATTGGATCCGGAGATGCGGCTGGCCCGCTCGAAATCCACGACCCCCAGTTCGGGACCGATCTCCCAGTGCGGCCGGATCCTGAAATCCGCTTCCGGTTTCTCCCCCCCTTCCCGGACGAGGACATTGGCCGAGGCGTCCGGGCCGACGGGTACGGAGTCGTGTGGGACATTGGGAATCTGGAGCTGGATTTCGCGGATCTCCGCCTCGATACGGCGCAGCCTTTCGTCCAGCGCCTTGATCTCGTCGGACACGGTCCGCATCTCCGCGATGACCCCGGCCGCGTCCTGGCCGGATTGCCGGGCTTTCGCGATCTCGTCGGACACCCGGTTCCGCGTCGATTTAAGCTGATCCGCCCGGGCGATCCGCGTCCGGCGTTCCGTATCCAGAGAAAGGAGTCTGTCCAGATCCGCGCGGTCCCGTTTCTGGGTGATCGCTTCCCGGACCCGGTCGGGGTTCTCCCGGATGAATTTCATGTCGAGCATAGAGGATCCTGCTTCCTTATTGGCCTTTTCCCCTGAGCATCACATACACGGTTTGAAGGATTATCTTCAGATCCATGCGCAGGGACATATTTTCGAGATAAAACAGATCGTATTCGAGCTTCTCCCTGACTTGTTCGAGGGAAGTGTCGTATTCCCCCTTGACCTGGGCCCATCCCGTGATCCCGGGCCGGACCCGGAGCCTGCGGGTATAGAGCGGATAGATCTCCCGCAGCTTTTCCACAAAAAACGGACGTTCCGGTCGCGGCCCTACGAGGGACATGTCCCCCGTGAGGACGTTGATGAGCTGCGGGACTTCATCCAGCCTGAGTTTCCGGAGCACTTTGCCGACCCGGGTGATCCGGTCGTCTTCCTTGCCCGCCCAGACCGGGCCGGAATGTTTTTCGGCGTCCTGGATCATGGAGCGGAATTTGAGCACACGGAAGTGTTTGCCGTTGAGCCCCATACGTTCCTGGGCGTAGAACACCGGACCGCGCGAATCCAGTCTGATCAATATAGCGATAATCAGCCCAAAAGGCAAAAAGAGGATCAGGAAAATGAAGGCGAACAGGAAATCCGCCAGCCGCTTGACGATGCGTTCCCACGGGGGCATGAGCTCGGGCAGGATCTCTATGAGGGGGGCGCCGTAGATCTGATTGGTCCGGACCTGGCCGATCATCACGTCGTACAGGTCCGGCACGATCTGGATACCCACGGATGTGCCGTCGCACTGGCCGACCACTTCTTCGAGCTGTTTCTCGGAACGCCGGGGCAACGCGATGAGGATTTCCTGGATGCTCCGGCCGGCGATCAGCCCGTGCAGGTCGTGCAAACCACCCAGAATCGGGACACCCTGGTAATCGTCCTGTTCCGGATTGTCCTGATGGCAGACGAATCCGGCGACGGCGTAGCCCAGGGCGGGCGCCCCGCGGACCATGTCGAATAAATCCCAGGCCTTCTTCCCCCAGCCGACGATCAGGGTCTTGCGATGGCCGATACCCCGGGCGAGCAGGCTCCGGTGGACGGAACGCAGGAGGACTCGGCCCGATCCGACGAACACGATCATCATCGCCCAGTAAAGGAGGATCATCATCCGGCTCGGCTGAAAAGGATGGACGAGATCCTTCTCCAGATCGAAGGTGAGGAGGAAAAGCAAAAAGATTCCGATCGATACGGTCTTCGCGACATTCAGGAATTCGTCGATCCGGGACCGGGTGAACCAGAACTGGTAGTGGCCGTAAAACGCGAAAATGAGGAACCAGAAACCGAAGAGGATCAGTGACAGGACGAGATTGCCCTGCGGGGACGAACCCGCGAAATAGCCGAGCGCCATTCGGATTCTGGTCCACAGGAAGAACGCAGAGAGCATGGCGACGAAGTCGGTGAGGATGAATAGGATTTTCTCGATGAATTTTGGCATCTTCTTACCGGACGGGCTCCCAGAATATCGCATGTTTCTTACGAACCCAGTCGATCATCCCTAGTAGGGATGCATAACTGATCAGATTAAAATAAAAAGGAATAAACAGGGATGATGGAAGATACTTCTTGTGACTGAACATCCACCCGATCAGGCTCAAGCCATAAAAAAGGCATTGTAATATAAAAATCGATTGATAATACCCCTGTATAAATAAAATGAGATTTGATAAAAATAATAAAATCTGAAATATCGGGCTCAACCATCTTAATATTTTATGTGAAACCAATTCAAAAAAAAGCGGGAAACAATGGATGGGGTTCAACAGCGTTTTGTGTTTTAGAATGCTATATATACTTCGTGCTATGATCCTCCTTTTTCGAATCAGTTCTTCCCGGAAAGAAGCCGAAGTGTCTTCTATGGAAATGGCGTACGATTCGTAAACAGCCTTTTTGCCCTGTCTGACAATTTCCAGCGGCTCGATAAAGTCGCTGATGACGTCGGGGCTTAAGGGGTGATAATCGGTTTTTCTGATCGCATAGATCGAACCGTTCGCGCCTACGATTGAAAAAAAACTGCTTTCACAACGTTTGAGAAATTTTTCGTAACTCCAATAAAGACCTTCTTCTTTAACCACAGCACTTTCACCTGCCTTACTATAACAAAGTTCACCGCAGACACAACCCACAGTAGCATCCTGAAAATGTCTGACAAGCATTTCCAGTGCATCCGGTTTGTACATTGCATTGGCGTCCGAGAACACAATAATTTCACCACGGGCTTGTTTAACGGCCAAATTCTGGGCAGCCGTTTTCCCATATCTTTCTTTTAATTCGATGAGTTTGATCCTATCGCTTTGATAATATCGGACGATTTCAGCAGTCCGGTCTGTCGATTGATCGGAGAGAATGATTATCTCCAGTTCCTCTTCGCAATATTCAAGCGCTAAACAGTTCTCGATCTTCTGTTCGATGACTTTTTCTTCATTCCGTGCCGGGATGATGAGTGTCACAGAGGGAGAATTTCCATATCGTGAAATACCTTTGTGTTTCGACCTAAAAAGAGAAAAAAGGAAAAGGATGATCGGATAGCCCAGATAAATATATAAAAGCCCCGAGAAAGAGAACCACAATAAGATGGTGAGGAAAACCATTATCCTTTTTCAACCCTAACCTTATTGACTTTTCAATTCTTTTAAGGTAATAAAAAAAGGGGAAAAAGAAAATGAAAATCATTGATTTGGCTGCTGGAAGGGCATCGTACAAAGCGAACGTTTCCCGCTATGTGCGGAGTCAAAACAGATCATCGTTGAGTTTCGATTCCACCGCGGATGAAAATCACATCTGACATCATACCGGTATATCAAAGAAATTCTCAATTGCATCACAGTGGTTAAGAGATCCCTTTCCATATCATAAACCAACAAAGATTGCCTTCTGAAACGATCGGGATATGTATCGGTTAAAATATACCGTCCATCATTGGAAAATTGGGGATGACCATCGGTTTTGAATTGACCTTTTCCAAAGACTTGGAAAACATCCTCATTGTCTTTGAATAAATAATATTGATCTCCGAATTCATTTGTGTTTGCGTAGGCCAGGATATCCTCGTCATCACGCCAGCACATATGGGAAACCATACCGGCCGTCGGGAAGATATATAGACGCCCCCCATCTAGATCGGATGAAATCATTCTCGATCGAAGGCGTCCGGTTGAAAGCAACCAGCGATGATAGAACACGAACCGTTTTCCACTCGGGGAAAATTGACAGTGTGAAAAAAAATGGTATGCATCCTTCATGCAGGAGGTTGGATTCAATTCAACAATATCGGCGACAGAGAACAATTTCCAGATTTTTTGATCATTGATTGATATCCGATATAATCCATCGTTTTGGGGAATCCGATCAAATGCCTCCGCTTCTTGCCCATTCGCATACTCATATCCCGGCGCTCCGATTCTCAGACGCTCGAAACTATAGCTTAAGGCATTTTTACCATCCGGGCTGACTGCCGTGACCGGGCGTGTTAATGTCGCTACATGATCGCCTTGATCGGTTACGATACGTGCAACATTTTGTGCCCCTTCAACATCATTGAAAATGATATCGGATGTTTTCCCTACCCATTGAAGCATGGACCCCATCTGCCAGTTCCAGGACAGTGTCGTACCGATTGGCTGGAATCGTGTGTGATCTTCTCCAGAAAAATAACCAACTTCGACCGATTCATCCGGTTGTGGCATTCTCAAAGGTGCATCTCCGCAATGATGGGCAAGTAAAAACCGGTTGTCAGCGGACCAGGGACACTTGTCATGAAAACCGAAAAAAAATCCTTCACGAACCGATATTTTATTCCCGAAGTATCTGTTCCGCACAGGAATCCGGGAGAAAAGCCTTTGATAACAATCCACAACCGCATTTTTCATCCGGGGATTGCGCTTCAAAGCATTGTAAACAGCCCTTTCAATCGAATTCATGTGACAGATCACCCTCTTGATTTACAAACATCGACATTCATTGACACGGCGCCTCAAAGTCTGGTGTATCCGTTTTGATCTCATCAGGAGGTGTTCCTTCGTTTCCGCCAATCTACAACAAATATCGACCGGAAGGAGCCGTTTCCGTACCAGTTCGTCAATTTCTCACGTCGATTATTGATATCTGAATATCATTTCAGAAAAAACGTTCTGGCTCCTGAATCCTGAATCAAAATGCAGGCGGATCACAAACCAATACACCTCCCGCCTTGCTAATATTTCTTTGTTGTGACCCGACGGGATCAACCATAAAGTTAAAAAAATACAATGCAACAGGAGAACGGCGGAAACCATTATTTTCATCAAGAAAGTATGGAAAGATGAATAATGTTTCTCATAAAAATAAAGTGCGCTCTTTCTTGTTTGAACGAAAACTTTGCCCATCATATGTCGTGAAGACCCGTGATCATGGTGGATGACCGCCACTTCTGGGTAATATAACACTTTCCAACCTGCCTGTCTGATCCGGTAACACAAATCCATTTCTTCTCCAGTAAAGAAATAATCCGGATCGAGCAACCCGACCTGATCCAAAGCGTTCTTACGTATCGTCATACAGGCACCGCGGGGATATCCGATTTCCATGATTTCAGAATGATCTGTAAACCGAGACGCATTGAATCCAAATAGTCTCACAAACCTGGAAATCCACTTTCTGCTGACCGGATCATTTTTAAGACAGAAACCTTTCAATCCGATACCGATCGCATCTTTCAGGGAATGCGGGAAACTGGTGACTGACGGCTGAAGAGATCCATCCGGATTCAGCAATTTACAACCGACAACGCCCGCCTCAGGATACTGATCCATGAATGCGATAATCCCGGGAAGGGTCTCCGGCAACATGACCGTATCAGGATTCAGGAGCATGATATAAGATGAATTGGAAAGCTGAATGGCTTGATTGTTGGCCGCGGCGAAACCCAAATTATGATCATTCTTTATCAATTTCACCCAACAGTATTCTGATTCAACCATTCTTGAACTGCCATCGCAGGAGTTGTTGTCTACGACATAAACTTCAACATCTTGAAGTATGTGCCGTTTGATCGACTCCAGGCAGTCATGAAGGAGATCGATTGTATTATAGCTAACGATGACAATTGATAATTTCATTGGTTCTGGAACCTCAAACCTTGACATATTAAACGCCAACACCCGGAAATTTCAACCTACGAAGAATGTGATTTTTAATCCGATCTGATAGTTTGAGTGGACATTTCATTTTTAAACCGAATCCCTCTGCGGGACGCTTAAGAATGAATTGGGTCAGGCACTCACCACTTCATCGAAAACCGCCGCCAATTGTTTTGTCAATTCCCTCCGGTGAAACCGTAACATGGCTTTCCCTGACATTAGTTTATACTTAAATTTACCTTGTCTCCATTGATAAAATAAATCAGTAAGGGCATCCTTAATTTGATCAACTTGACTAAAAGGTACGCATATCCCAAGATCATGTTTTTGAATAAAATCCTGACAAACACCATGATTCAGTAAAGCCAAAATCGGTTTTCTTACAGGAAGATATTCAAAAAACTTACCGGAATAAACAAAGTCATACTCTTTGGAATCACTGTAAAGAACCAGAAGGAGGATGTCGGATTCATTTAAATAAGTTTTTACCTGTTCATGGGGGATAAAGCCGATAGGATCTATCACATCACCGATTCCAATCTGATATGGATAAGCTTCAAAATCTTTCTGGCTTTTTCCGACGAGCCGAATTATTAGATGCTTTCGTGCCGCGGGATTCTCTTCAAGAAACAACCGTATCGCATTATAAAACCATACTGGAGTCTGATGCAAGTAAAAGGTGCCTGTATACGTGATGATGAATCTTTCCGGATCTCTGAGTCGGTTATATGAAACTGTTTTCTCATCCCCATCATATCCGTTCGTAATCGTCAGAAACTTCGCAGGATCCAAGTTATGATATGTTTTCATGAAATAAGAAGTCATCGGTTCGCTTACCGAAACAATCTTGCTTGCGTGACACATCGTTTTCTTTTCTTCTCTTTCCGCCATGATGCGATGCAAAAACGTCGGAGGGTTAAAATAACGCTTATCCTGCGTCCAGGGATCACGAAAATCAGCAATCCAGGGAATGCCATATCGGTTCGAAATGGCATCGCCTATCATATTGATCGAATAAGGACGACAACTTGTAAACAGAATGTCGATTTGATGTTCCCTGACTATTCGTTTGATCTCCCGCAATACAATGGGCTTCCACCCGATATAATCGTCATAAAGGAAAATGATTTTATTCAGCCTGTTTTTTATATTTCTGATCAATAAATAGATTTTATTCGACAGGATAGAAAAGGTGCCTCTGTGAACGTATTCATCCGGCGTGGCAATCCGGGCTTGATGTTGTACATCGCGAATGATCCTTTGTAAAAATGGCTGTTTTGTGTAATAAATGATCAAATTCTCAGGAAGTTCTGCAAGCAAATGCTCATCCCGATACGCACAATAGTTCTGTTTGACCGTTAAGACAACCGGTTCCCATCCGAAATCCCTGAGGTACTTGACGAATTTATGAATCCGGATTACTGCGACTCCGCCACGGGGAGGGAAATAATAGGTTATAATGAGTACTTTTTTCATCATTCAATAAGGCGTTGACTTCTAATCTGTTTTGTCCAGGAACATGGATTCTTTGTCAATATTTTTATATCAGGAAACGTTCCCGAATTTTTACACAATATGATCATGCATATCATTTATTCATTTCTTCGGCCCCTCAATTCCATCTGATACTTTCTCTCATCCGGCAGTACGTTGAGTCTCAGTTTCCCATCTGTTACGGCATAAACACCTTTTGAATTGATCGGAGGCGAGAAATGAACTTGTTCAACCTGCCTGTCCGGATTGAAAGACAGTTCAACGGTCAATGGGTGGTTGTAGATCAGATTATCCAGACTATCTGTAAAACTGATCCAATATTTATTATTCTGCTCTGCATCTGAAATCTCTGATAAATTCACAGAGAATGCGTTTCTTTCTTTGATATAAACAGTAACATCATCAAAATTCCCACACCAAAAATCACGCTCGATTATGCTTTCGAGATCTTCTATGAATTCTTCAAAGGGATAATATCCCCATCCGTTTGGCAGTCCGATCATATGATACATGAGTATAACCCAGGATCCTCTATCGATCGCATTGTCGAGTATCTCTACAATTTCTGAATGACTCCGGACATAATCCGGCCGCTCGTTCGCTGCAACCGGAACAGACGGCAGATAGTACCAGTTTTCCGGTTCACGAACCGCATCCGTACAAATATAAAACGCATTGCGATCAAAAACGCCTCCCCGTGCTGCAATAAATCCAGCGTCCCGGTTTGCTTGTTGTGTTTCCGCTTTGTGGCCTGCACTTTGCGGATATGCATAGACTTTCGGATTCAAATCCCACTGCTGCATCAGAGAGTAACACAAACTGAACGATTCAAACGCCCAATCATAACCCACCTGGTCGTGATTGATGTGCTTATGGCCGTGACCAAAAACATGAATCCCGTTCGGCATGAGTTCGTCTTTTATTATATCCAGCCAGATTCTTCTTTCCGGATTTAAAAAATAGTAGTCCGTCACCATCTCGAAGTCCATTCTCAAATCACGGCGAATCACTTCTTGGATGGCGCTGTCGATCATGGACTGCGTAAATGGATGACTGCCTGTTCCCAGACCAATATCGTAGGTTATCGAAACAGCGGCCTTATGTCCATTGTACCACTTGATCGCGGTAGCCTGAAGCACATCGCTGGAATCGAACGGAGGACTGCTTTCTTGAGGTGTTTTCAGACTGCATTGAATACAAACCACTGAAAACACAGAAAGCAAGGCAAGCAACACTGATTCCTTCTTCATGGCATTCCCTTTTCAGATTTTTGATAATCTCCCTGCTTATATTCATGTAAATCCGTTTATAAATCCCGCCTTAAACTCGTGCTTCGGCTAAAATAAACCATTCAATTTCAATTTAACCTTTCGCCAAAGCGAAGGTCCCATCATCCGGACAATGTTCACCTTTTGATGTTGATATTTCTCCCAATTCGAGGCATACTGATAAAAAAGGGAGTCATCCGTTATGGCATGAAGGGCCCGCAGTTGGTCGATCTTAAAATCAATATATAATTGATCCACCAAAAAACAATGGGACTTCAGGTCATAAAGAACCCAATAACCCGTATCAAACCGATCCAGATCAGCCCTTAACGCAGATACGCCTCGTGTAAAATAATAAAGCACTTCCGGGTCACGCGTCACCCGATACAGATCCCACAACCCGAACAATGCCCAGATATGTCCGTTCATGACATGACTGGGAGATTCGGCGTCGGGATATTCTTCATACCACGTCCCGTATTCATAAAAAACCGAAATGCCGCCTTCTTTCACAGAGATTCTGAACACTTCAAATGCGTGTTTCGCACTTTCCAGATAGATCCGTTCACCGGAATATTGGTAGGCCCGCATCAAAACAGAAATGCCCTGACCCTGTGACATTGCAGAAATCCATGGTTTTTTCAATGACAGCACAGGGTGATCAAACCGGTAATACCATTTACCCTCTTCTTGATTCATTAGCAGCCAGTCGGCCTGTTTAAGAAAACCGTCGAGATAATACGTATCCTGGGTTTGAAGAAACAATTCATAGTTATCCAGCCCGTACTGGGCAATCGTAACCGGATTGTATTGTAGACCTGTTTCATTACCGTAATCCACCAATGGAATCCCGCTGGCATCAAAAGGCGGATCAGCATAGAGGCCGGACTGAACGGCCTGTACTTTCTGGCCCTTTGTGTGCACATAGTAATGAGACAGTGTTTCATCCCGGATATCCGAAAGGTCCGCTATAAAAAGCGGATGATTTTCCGGCACGGAGAAATGGTATTTATAAATACGGCTAACGGCATTCATGAAGAGAATCATAAACAATGCCAGGATTCCGATCGAGCCAATCACAAATGATTTCTTTTGAGACATCCGCATGCTTCATTCAATTCCTGTTCAGAACAGTCCTGTATATCGACTCCATGCATGTCAGTACAGATTGACGAGAAAAGGACTGTTGAATTTGCTGAACATTTTTTTGTACGTCCGCCAACAGTCTGTCGGGTGATTCCATGTGATTGAAGATGCCTTTGGCAAGGCCATGATGATTCCTGCATTCAAATTGAGCACCTGAGAAACCTTGATTGAATAAAATTCGATTGGCTGGAATGTCGGTCAATACCGGATAACAACCGCTGGCAATTCCTTCAAGTGTGGCCACAGACATCCCGTCCGAAAGGGCCGTTGAAACATAAAAATGAGCCGACTTCAGATGAGAAGCCAACGCATCATGCGATATCTTGCCAAGGAAATGGATGTTGTGTTCCAACTTCAGTTCCGAGACCAGATGTTCCAGCTTTTGTAATTCTTCTCCGGTGTCCAGGATGAAAATTTCCGCATGCGGATACGATCTGACAATATGAGTGGCCGCACGGATCAATGTTTCAACATTATATACCGGACTCAGTTTGCGTGTGCTGATAATACGGAGATTTTTACCGACATCCCTAAACTTGGCACTCAATTCCTTTTCGGCAATGATGAAGTTTTCATCCGCGTAATTAGGTACGAAATGCAGCTTTTCTTCGCTGCACCCCAGTCTGATCAGATGCGGTTTCAAATGAGGGGCCACCATGACCACGTGATCCGCCCGTTTCATCACGACAGAATTGCCGAAACGATACGGCTTCATTTCACCGGGATGAATCAAGGCATCTGAACCATGCGCCGTGACAATAAACGGATGGAAACCGGTCCAGGCTCCAATCCAGCCAGCATCTGAAATAAAATGGGCATGAAGAATATCAGGTTTCAGATCTTGCAACTGATCCTGAATATGATGTGCATAACGGATCCTCATACACATTTTCATCCATTGTTTGATTGCTCGAAACCTGGATGGCGGTATGAGACGTTTTCTCGATATCTCAGATCGTACGACGGATTTGATATCCAATGGGAAAACATGCACATCATGACCCAACGATTCAAGATCCCGGATCCATCTCTGATGATGTATACTGCCGGTATCACAAATGATGCCTATTTTTAATCGTGTGTCATTCAAACCGCAACATCCCGGATTGTATAGGTCGCTATCCGTTCGATGACGATCGCCAAGGCCAATAAAACCCAAAGCGCATAATCAAAATGCGATGTCAGAAACATGCTCCCAACAAGAAAGCTGAAAAGAGATATTTTGAGCCCGACCGTTAAGAAGTTCAGTTCAGAATCCTTATTTCGAAGGGTAATACCTTGACTTCTTCGAATAGAAAACCAAGCCGAACCGAGAATAAAAATAAAGGCCATAAGACCGAAAACACCTGTCTCTCCCCCAACCTGAAGAAATATATTATGTGCAACTAAGCTAGTAACCAATCCGGCATATCGGGATGACCATATCAAAAAATTTCCAAGCCCAACACCCCAAATTGGTCTGTCTATGATCATTTTCAAACCACCTTGATATAAATTAAGCCGTTGCATGAACGAAGTGTCTTTTGAAACCAAATGAATCAGCTTCTTGTAGTGAGAAAACTCTGTGATAAACAAGTAGACCAATATGATCAAAACAATTATTGAAAGGAATGAAAATATTTTCTTCTTCCGGTTATCATATATGACCCAAAGAAAAGTGACGGACAATGCAAGAACCCCTCCCCTTGAATAGGTCATCAAAATTGTTGAGATGCAAAAAATAATGGATAGAATCATCATGACGCGAATAAAAAGATTCTTCTGTGTCTTAATAATTGAGATTGCCAATGGAATCGTGGGGACTAAAATTAATGCCAAATAATTGGGATCCCTCGTTACGCCGGAAAAACGCAGACCGGAAATCCCGCTCGTTAAGAATCTATGGATTGAATACAGTGCAAGTATCGCAGAAGATGAAACGATAACAATATACGCATATCTTATATATTTCTTTTTTGTTATCAGATTGATAACACAAAAAAAGACCAGCACGCATTTTACATATTGGAAGAAATGTTCAAGAGCGAGTTCTTTAACTTCTGCGGTTATCAAGGATATCAGCACAAAAAATGTAAAAACAAGTATACCCACATTTATTTGATGGTTTATAAATTTTTCGCCATTCAGATATTTCGAAATAAGCATAGCACATATTACATAGAAAAGAAGTATGCTGAAAATACCGCCTCCTATCAAGGGGCCAAAATTTGAAAATACGAAGGCGATTACAAGAAACCCGCCATAATAGGGATAAATAATAATTAAGAATCCGGCAAAGATAATTCCAATTAATATAATCCCTAAACAACCATATTCTTTTACAGCAAACAAATAAATGATCAAACTTTCGGATACAACCAGAAACAGGATTGCACTCCATTTTATCATCCGAATGTAATCGTCTGATATAAAATAATGTAATGATTTTATACTTCTCATGAGCGAAACAGCACTTTAAAACTGATCCATCTTTTTAAAAATTCAACATCCCTTCTTGTCGCCATTTTGAAAAATGATAATTGAAATATATAGACGCCCAGGAAAACAATCGTCACACAAAGAATTTTTAAAACAGGATGCAATGTAAGTGTATGAACTGGCCAAGAAATCAAACCGGATAAGATGGATATTATCAGAATTTTTAGATATTTTTCCCATGGAAAGACTTGACCCCAGCCGACACTGGTATTTTCTTTGATAATTTTCAGAAAAAAGATAGTGACCAAATAAGAGACCAGTATGGTCGCAATTGCAGGACCGGTGAAACCGAAAGCTTGTATGAAAACGACGTTAAGAATTAAATTCAGCACCACAGCACCGAGAGATGCATATAGAACCTTTTTGGGGAAACCCAAAGAAAGAATCACCGAATCAAATGCCGTTACATGGATCAGAATTAATAATAAATAATATCGGAATACAGGAACACTCTCAAGATAGTTTGATGTATAGAGCACTTCTACAACCTCACGAGCTGTCACGAAAAAAAGAACAAACGCCGGAAGCAATAATAGCGAGACTTTGATGATTGCATTGTGCCATAAATCCAACAATTCCTGAATACGATCTTCTTTATATAGTTTAACAAATTTTGGAAATAATGTGCTGCTGACCGCATAGGGGATCATCGTGACAAACGGCAGTTCTCTCGCCCCGATGGTATATACCGCAAAAATTTGAGGGAGAAAAAAAAATGAAATAATGAGCTTGTCCAGCTCTCTGGAAACTAATGTGGTAAAACCGCTTAATCCCAATGGGACGGAATATTTTATCTGATTGATAAAAATTGAGAAATCAAAGAAAACCGGGAAACCGCCCACCAATTTGAACAGATAAAAAGCAACCACAATAAGTTGAAGTGATGAAACCAATATGAGAACAAAAAAAGCACGATAGAGTGAACATCCTAAAAGTAAAGGAACCATAAGGGCAAACAGGAATGTCAACATGAAAATGATATTGACGATTGCAGACAACTTATGTTTATCATGACAGATCAGAATAGGAGGAAGCGCCTGAATCGGAAAATCCAACAAAGGATATAAGGCAAATAATCTTAGATAATCGGGCAGAGAAGGATTTGAAAACGATCGGCCTAAAAAGCCAGAGAAAAACAGAAAAAAAACACCGAGAAGGATCCCGAGAAAAAAAAGAAAGATTTCACTTTGAACAATGAATGTTTTTGATTTTTCTCCGTCAACTTGCGGTAAAAAATAATATATGCTGGTTGGAACACCTAAAAAGAAAATCGCTGAAAGTAAATTATATAATAAAAAAACCTGTCGATACGTTCCAAAATCATATTTTGAAATCAGTCTGACTAAAATGAGAGCAAATAAAAGTTTACTTACAGTCCTTAAAAAACGGCCAACACCGATAAAACCCGCCTTATCCGACAATGACAGACTGCTCATTTTCTAATACCGATCGAAATAAGGATTGTCAAGAAGTCTTGCGTGTGAATTTCAAGAAGTCTCTTCTGAGTTCTGAAAGAATCCGCTCTATCTTTAAATATCTTTCTTCGTCTGTCGTCTTAAGC
>DSAP01000061.1 GCA_011046415.1 bacterium
CCGAAGGACGCGAAGTTCTCGGAATCCGACCTGAAGAAGCTGGCCTTCTGGATGGCGACCGGCAGCGGCAAGACACTCATCATGCACATCAATTACCGGCAGTTCCTGCACTACAATCCCGCCTCGTCGGGACTGGACAACATCCTGCTGATTACCCCGAACGAGGGGCTGAGCGAGCAGCACATGGAGGAAATGACGGCCTCGGACATCCCGTGCCGCCGCTTCGATCTGAACGAGAGCGGCCTGATGATGACCGGGAAGGACACGGTCCGGGTCATCGAGATTACCAAGCTGGTGGAAGAAAAGCGCGGGGGCGGAGTGAGCGTCCCCGTGGAGGCGTTCGAGGGCAACAACCTGATTTTCGTGGACGAGGGTCACAAGGGATCCGGCGGAGAGGCTTGGCGGAGCTTCCGCGACGCGCTGGGCGAGACAGGCTTCACGTTCGAGTACAGCGCGACGTTCGGACAGGCCCTGACGGCGGCGCGGAACGATCGGCTCACCGAGGAATACGGAAAGGCCATCGTCTTCGACTACTCCTACCGCTACTTTCACGGCGACGGGTACGGCAAAGACTTTCGCATCCTCAACCTGAAGGAGGAGACAACGGAGGAGAAGACAGAGACCCTCCTGTTGGGAAACCTCCTGTCCTTCTACGAGCAGCAGCGGGTGTTCGAGGAACAGGCGGAAGCCTTGCGACCCTACAACCTGGAGAATCCCCTGTGGGTGTTCGTCGGCAGCACCGTGAATGCGGTCTATACCGAGGACAAGCGGAAGCGAAGCGACGTGTTGACCGTGGCCCGGTTCCTGCACCACGTCCTGGAGAACAAACGCGGCTGGGCCGTCACGACCCTCGAGAAGCTCCTCGAGGGAAAGACCGGCCTGGTCACGCCCGACGGCCGGGACGTGTTCGAGGACAAGTTCAGGTTTCTGCGCGGAAGCGGCCTGTCTCCCGAGGAGACCTATCGGGATATTCTCGTCAGAGTGCTTCGAACGCCGACGGGTGGCGGCCTGCACCTGTGCGACATCCGGAACGGCGCCGGCGAGATCGGGCTCAAGGCGAGCGGCGCGGAGGACTACTTCGGCCTGATCTACATCGGCGACACCAGCACGTTCAAGAAGCTCGTGGAGGAGGACGGCGCGGGGATCACCCTGGAGGAAGACGTGGTTACCGGCTCCCTCTTCGACGGGATCGCCGATCCGGGTACGGCCGTCAATGTGCTCATCGGCGCGAAAAAATTCATGGAGGGCTGGAACTCCTGGCGGGTCTCGAACATGGGTCTGCTCAACATCGGCCGCAAGGAGGGGTCGGAGATCATCCAGCTTTTCGGGCGCGGCGTTCGCCTCCGGGGCAAGGGACTCAGCCTCAAGAGAAGCTCGGCGCTGGACGGGAAGCACCCGGAACAAATCGGTCTGTTGGAGACGCTGAATGTCTTCGCGGTACGCGCCAATTACATGTCCCAGTTTCGGGAGTACCTGGAGAAGGAAGGCGTCGAGACCGAAGGGTATGTTGATCTTCCTCTTTTCATCCGGCCCGACAAGGATTTCCTCAAAAAACGCCTTGTCGTTCCCCGTGTGCCGGACGACTGCGATTTTACGGCGCAAGAGAACATCGTATTGGAGCCCGATCCTAGGGTAACCGTCCGCGTGGACATGTCGCTCAAGGTGCAGGCGCTTGAGAGCAGTGCTTCCGGTATCATGCATGCCGAGGGCCGGGCCGGCCGCGACCATCCGATTCCCGATGAAAGTCTTGATTTTGTCGAGTGGGAAAAAGCCTACCTTGATCTCCTTGAGTACAAAGAACGCAGGCGCCTGAACAATCTGATCATCCTGCCGGATATCCCGAGAAGAATCATTGCATGCACCGACCCGTCCAGACTCTACACATTGATCGCCGATGAATCCGTAATCCGGCCGCAAACCTTCGCGGGTATCGTCCTTCTGCAGGAAGCGGTCGTCCATATTCTCAGGAAATACATGGATGCATTCTATCGAAATAGACGCGAGCGCTGGGATAAGAGTCACATGGTTTACACCACACTCGACGAAACGGATCCGAATCTCAGCTTTAATGTCAGGGAGGACGCTGCCTGCGGATACACCGTCAATATCCGGCGGTCCCAGATAAAGCTTATATCCGACGTCGAAAAGCTCATCAGAAATTTCGAAGACCTGTACGAGAAAGAGACAAGCGAGCTTCCCCGGCTTCATTTCGATCGCCATTTGTATCAGCCTTTGCTGATCGAGCAGGGCGATCACATCAAGATGTCTCCTCCCGGCTTGAATCCCGGCGAGAAGGAATTCGTCCAAGACCTGAAAGAATATTATTCCGCGGAAAAGGGCGGGTCGTTGGCGAACGTAGAAGTGTTTCTCCTTAGAAATCTGAGCCGGGGAGCGGGTATTGGTTTCTTCGAAGAACGGGCCTTCTACCCCGACTTTCTCTTGTGGATCAAGAATGAGACGTGTCAGCACATTGTATTCATTGAACCGCACGGAATGCTCCATGCCCCAGCCCATAGACATGATGACAAGGTGCGCCTCCACGAAGTCCTGCCGGATCTCGCCACCGAGATTGCGGAAAGGAGTGGGCGTCGGGATGTGACGTTGGACTCGTACATCGTGTCTGCGACGAAGTTTGAGGACCTTCGAAAGAAGTATGACGACGGCAGTTGGGATAGACCAAAGTTCGCCGAAGCGCACGTTCTCTTCATGGAGCGGAACGCCGAATATGATTACATGAAGACGATATTCGCGGAACAACTCATAAAAACAAGGACCTGAATACGGTTCCACCTGAGTTGCCCGCAGGAATCCCGTCAATCGGATGAATCGACTCGAATCCAAAAACGAGGAGCTAGGACATGGATACCCAGACCCTGACACGGTTCTTTTTGTGGTGCACCGTCATCGACGGAGGCTTGCTGATCCTCTGGGCGATCTTCTTCCTGTGGGGCCCGGATTTCGTGTACCGGATCATGAAAAGAGGGTTTTCCCTCTCGCGGGAAAAGCATGATGAAATCTTTTACCTGTTGCTCGGCGTGTTCAAGATCTTTTTCCTGGTCTTCAACCTCGTCCCCTATCTCGCCCTTCGGATCATCGGATAAACCGGATGCACCCGGGATTGCAGGATTTTCACCCCCTCATCCAAAAGTGGTTCGAGGAGGAGGTCGGCGCACCGACGGATGTGCAGTCCGCCGCCTGGCCGGCGATCGCACAGGGGCGGCATGTACTGGTGACCGCGCCGACCGGGAGCGGCAAGACCCTGACCGCGTTCCTCTGGGCGATCCATCAGCTTGCGACCCAGTCCTGGACTGCGGGCGCGGTCCGCGTCCTCTACGTCTCCCCCCTCAAGGCCCTGAACAACGACATCCGGCGGAACCTGATCCGTCCCCTCGCGGCCCTGAGGGATGTTTTCCGGAAGGCGGGGGAGCCTTTCCCGGAGATCCGCGTGCTGACGCGCAGCGGAGACACCCCGCAGGCCGACCGGCGGCGGATGCTCCGCAAACCGCCGGAAATCCTGATCACCACGCCGGAAAGCCTGAACCTCCTGCTCAGTTCACAGGGCGGACGTTCCGTCCTCACCGGCATCCGGACCGTGATCCTCGACGAAATCCATGCGGTGGTGAACACCAAACGGGGCACGCATCTGATCACGGCCGTGGACCGGCTCGTTCCGCTTTCCGGAGAATTCCAGCGCATCGCCCTGTCCGCCACGGTGAGGCCGGCCGGGACGGTCGCGCAATTCGTCGGCGGATACCGCCTCTCCGGCCCCCCCGAGGCGCCGGAGTTCCATCCCCGCGAGGTGGCGGTCATCCAATCCCGGATCCAAAAAGCGTACGCGATCCGGGTCTCCTTCCCCGATGAATCCGGAGGGGAGCCGTCCGATGACTTTTGGGATCCGCTGATCCGGGAATTCCGGTCCATCATCCTCCGAAACCAATCCACCCTGTTTTTCGTCAACAGCCGGCGGCTCGCGGAATCCCTGACGCTCCGGATCAATGCCGGGGAGGCGCAGCCGGTTGCCTATGCGCATCACGGATCACTCTCCCGGGAAATCCGGCTCGACGTCGAGCAGAGACTCAAATCCGGACGGCTCCGCGCGATCGTGGCCACGCACTCGCTCGAACTCGGCATCGACATCGGCCATCTCGACGAAGTGGTCCTGGTCCAGTCGCCGGGGAGCATTTCATCCGCCATCCAGCGCATCGGGCGCGCCGGACACCGGGTGGGCGAGGTCAGCCGCGGGACGATCTATCCCACCCATGACCAGGATTTCATCGAGGCCGCGGCCCTGACCCCGGAAATTCCCGGACAGAACATCGAGTCCGTCCGCCCGGTCCGCCGTCCCCTCGACGTGCTGGCCCAGGTGCTCGTGTCCATGATCGGCGTGGAGGCGTGGCCGGTCGAAGCCCTCTACAATCAGATCCGCACCAGCGGGCCGTATCGGGAACTGGGCCGCGAGAACTTCGACCGGGTGATGAATATGCTGGCCGGCCGGTATGCCGGGTCCCGTATCCGCGAACTCAGCCCGCGGATCGCCCTCGACCGGACGACCGGCACGGCGCAGGCGCGGAAGGGCGCCCTTTTGGCCGTGTACACGGGCGGCGGCGTGATCCCGGACCGCGGCTACTTCCACCTGCGTCATCAGCAGTCCGGGGCCGTGATCGGCGAACTGGACGAGGAATTCGTGTGGGAAGCGCGCATCGGCCAGTCCTTCACGCTCGGCACCCAGCACTGGCGCATCGAACGCATCACGCACAACGACGTGTTCGTCCTGCCCGGCGATTCCAAAACCCTGTCCGCACCGTTCTGGAAAGGGGAGGAGCTGAACCGGGATTTCCACTTTTCGACCCGTCTCTCCGGATTCCTCGAGGAGGCGGACGCCGGCCTTTCCGAGGCGCCCGGATTCGAAAGCCAGCTCCAGGAACGGCACCACATGGATCCGGCCGCGGCCGACCGACTCCTCCGCTATCTCCGGAGCCAGAAGGATCATTGCGGCTGTCCGCTGCCGCACAGACACCATGTCCTGATCGAGAAGACGGAGGCCGGTCCCGGAGGCGTCCCCGGCAATCAGGCGGTCATTCACACGTTCTGGGGCGGATCGGTGAACCGGCCGTTCGCCCTGGCGCTGGACGCGGCCTGGGAGGAACGGTTCGGACAGCGCCTCGAAATCTTCGCGGGAAACGACGCAATCATCCTGCATCTGCCCCATGACATCGGCGCGGATGAACTGCTGGCCTTGGTTCCCTCCGCGAAGATCGAACCCCTCCTCAGGAAACGGCTCGAAGGATCGGGCTATTTCGGGGCGCGCTTCCGGGAATGCGCGGGCACGGCGCTGTTACTGAAACGGTCGCGCTTCCGCGAACGCATGCCCCTCTGGATGAGCCGGCTCCATTCCCAGAAACTGCTCGAGACCGTCATGGGTTATCCCGATTTTCCCATCCTGCTCGAAGCCTGGCGCACCTGCCTGCAGGACCATTTCGACCTGGATTCCCTCCGTCTCGTGCTGGACGAACTAAAGACCGGCGTCATCCGGGTCTCGGAGGTCCGGACGTCCCTTCCGAGCCCCATGGCGCGGAATCCCGCCTGGCGCCAGATCAACCAATACATGTACGAATCGGACGGCCTCGCGTCCGGAAGGACCTCCCGCTTGCGAGGAGACCTCATCCGGGAAGTGGCCTATTCCCCCCAACTCCGGCCCGCGATCCCGTCCGATCTCATCCGACGTTTCGAGGAGAAGCTGCAGCGGCTCAGCGCGGGCTACGCGCCTTCCGATTTCCTGGAACTGGCCGAATGGGTGAGGGAGCGGGTGCTGATTCCGGAACCCGAATGGGAATCTCTCCACCGGGCCGTGCGCCGGGACCGGCCGGATGAGGCGGATGGGTTCATCGGTGAAGCCGAACCCAGGCTGGCGAGGATCCGCCGTCCCGGGGTCGGTTCCGCCCTGATCCTCCTGCGCGAGGAGGCGGCGCGCATCCAATGGGCGATTTATCCAGAGGAATCCTCATCCAATTTCGAATCGATGGATGGCGTTCCACTTTCTTTCATACCTCAATACGACCAATCGGACGATGTGGACACAGACGAAACGGCGTCACGTCTGATTTCAGAGTGGATGCGCTTCTACGGTCCAAAATCCCCGGACTGGATCGGGGCGACGCTCGGTATCCCGCGCGAACGGCTTGCGTTTTTGCTCGAAGACCTGGCCGATTCGGAGCGTGTCATCCGCGGTCCGCTGATCCAGGATTCCGATGCCGAAACCGTGTGCGATGCCGGGAATTTCGAGATCCTGCTGCGCATGCGGCGGGCTGAATCCGTGCCGCGGTTTTCACCCCTTCCCGCGGAGAGGCTACCGGTTTTCCTTGCCCATTTCCAGGGCCTGGGAGAGCCGGACGCGGATGTCCCTCATCTTACGCAATGCCTGGAACAGATCGTCTGCCACCCGGCTTCTGCGCCGCTCTGGGCGTCCGAGATCCTGCCCGCGCGCGTCGCACGCCTCCAGCCGGCCTGGATCGATCGGGCGTTACAGGCGTCCGGATTGCTCTGGATCGGGCAGCCCGGGGAGCAGATCCTGTTCGCCTTCGAGACGGATCTGGAACTGATCCGGGAAGAGGGTCCCGATGGCGATGAAACACTTTCCCCTGACGGCCCGGACGGTCTGGACATCCTGTTCCCCGACGCCTCGGCGCGGTATCCCTTTCCGGGTCTCCTGGCCCGGTCCGGGCTCCAACCCCGCGAGCTGATCGGCGCGCTCTGGCGCGCCGTGTGGGAAGGCCGTGTCTCCAACGACACGTACGACGCGCTGCACCGGGGTGTCGAGACCGGTTTCACCGTGCCGGAGATCGCCGTCCCGGCCGGGCATTCCAATTTCCGGAATGCCGGAGGCCGGCGCGCCCGGTTCGGTGTTTGGCGCCGGGCGACAACCTGTCCGGGTAACTGGTTTCGTCTGCCCCGGCCTGTCCCGGCGGCCGATCCCGTCGAGGCGGAAGAACGGCGGAAGGACCGTGCGCGCATCCTGCTAGACCGGTACGGCATCCTGTTCCGCGAACTGCTGTTGCGGGAACCGGCGTTGTTCCAGTGGCGCACCCTCTTCCGCACGCTACGGATCATGGAATTGTCCGGCGAGATCCTGTCCGGATATTTCTTCGAGGGCGTGCCCGGACCGCAGTTTATTTCCCATCACGCCTACCGCATGCTCCGGCGGCTCCCCGAAAACCGGATCTTCTGGATGAACGCCCTGGATCCGGCGTCGCTCTGCGGCGTCCCGATCGACGCGCTTAAGGCGATGCTGCCGAGGCGGCATGAAAGCACGCATCTGGTGTTCCGGGGAAAAGAGATCGTCCTCATATCACAGAAACGCGGGGCGGAACTCGAAATCCATCCGGATGCCGATGATCCGGCGCTCCCGGAATGTCTGGGCGTGCTTGGCCATCTGCTGATGCGGCCGCTGAAGCCTCTCAGAAGGATTTCCATTCAAACCATCAATGGGGAAGAGGCCCCGAAGAGCCGGTATGTCGGGGCATTGCGAATCTGTTTCGATGTGAGCGTGGAGCCGAAAGCGGTGATTCTGTACAGGAAGCGGGAGTGAAATCGACCGGAAACCCGTATCCCAGTTGAGGCGGCATCAAACGACAGATTGAATCTTACAGTTTGCGAAACGGTTTGGTTTCTTAAAGCGAAAGCCTTTAAATCGCAACACATTTCATGCGGGATTCATTCAGGATATAGTGTCCCGAGCGGTTTTCTTCTACATCCAGTCCCTGATGGTGGAATCGTAGGGATGTTCTTGAGGGTCGAGTCCCCCGTGCCGCGGATAGATGTTGCAGGTTTCACAGAGCATCGGTTTGGGGATTTCACGGTATGTGGATTCCGTTCTGAAACAGGCCCTTCCACGCCGGTAGTAGGAGCTGTTCCAGAGTTCGAGTAATTGCTCCGGGCAGGAGATCCCGGCGAGAGAGGCGCTTTCATCCTGGTCGTGATAGGCAAAGCAACAGGTGGTGAGCGCGCCGGTGGGTTTCACGGTCATCTGGAGCCAGAGATGCGGACAGACCACATTCGCCCTGAAGGACACGGCCTCTGATGCAAGTGTTTCGGGATCGTGCCATTCCGGCCCCAGATGTTTCGGGACGACAAGGGGTCGTACGAAGAATTTAAATCCCAGTTTTTCGGCCAGAGATCGCGCTGCAGGAATGTCTTGCCGGTTGCCCTTGTGATAGAGGAAGGCCCATTCGACGACCGGTCCCTTCCCGGTTTCACGGATCCGTCTGCTCAGATAATCCATGTTCCGCCGGACTCTATCGAAATCTCCCTTGACACGGTAGAGCACATAGCTGTCCCGGGATGCGCCGTCCACAGAAATATGGAGCCGCGTCGGCGGCGTCTCGATGATCCGTTCAACCCAATCCGTATCGTATGCCGCCAGATTGGTGTGTACCGCGGTTCGGATCTTCTTTTTCCGGCACAGTGATAGCATCCTGAAAATATCGTTATTCAAGAAGGGTTCTCCGAGGTTGAAGAGGTCGAGGATGCGGAGCCTGGGGTTGAGATTCACGATGTGCTCGAAGAGATCATACGGCATACGGCTACGCGTCATGCCGGTGATGTGCCGTCCCGTGGGACAGAGGGGACATTCGAGGTTGCAGAGATTGATGGGGTCGATCATCATCCTGGCCGGGAGGGAAGGTACCCTGAGTGAACGCCGGCGATAAGCCCAGGCCAGGCGCGGTTCGTGAAGTGCGGTGCGTGCCACTTCGAGGAGGGGATAACGGGTGAAGATGTTGTGAGTCAGGTGGAATAATCGAGTTATGGAGGTCATTTTCGAAGTCCTATTTCTCCGGTTGTCGGAATCATCGCTCCCGTTTGTCTCCGCAGGGCCCGCCGGAGAAAGTCTTGGCCGTGTCATGGCGGTTATTTTCCCGCGAGACAATCCCCGCCCTGTCTCCGGTACCTGTAATAAAGCTGCATGCCGATTTCGAACAGACTCATCGTTTTTCCGGTTCCAGCAGTTTCTCGATGATCGCGACCGGTGTCACGCCTTCGGCCTCGGCGTTGAAGTTGGTGACGATCCGGTGCCGGAGCACGGGTACGGCGAAGGCGCGTACATCCTCGATATCCGGTGTGGTACGGCCGTCGAGTACGGCACGGCTCTTGGCGGCGAGGATCAGGTATTGCGAGGCACGGGGTCCGGCGCCCCAACTGATCCATTCCCGGATATAATCCGGCGCCTTTTCCCCGTTCGGCCGGGTGCGGCCGACCAGATCCACGGCATAATCCACGACGATGTCCGCGACAGGCACGCGGCGTACCAGATCTTGGAGGGCCAGGATGTCATTTCCGGACAGAACGGATCGGGGAGTCTCTGTCGCCAGCCCCGTGGTCGTGCGCACGATTTCCTTTTCCTCATTCGGAGAGGGATAATCGATCCATAGATTCAGCATGAAACGGTCCAACTGGGCCTCCGGGAGGGGGTAGGTGCCCTCCTGCTCGATCGGATTCTGCGTGGCCAGTACGAAAAACGGTTCGGGCAGGGAGAGGGTGTCGCCCCCGGCGCTGACTTCGTGCTCCTGCATCGCCTGCAGAAGCGCCGCCTGGGTTTTCGGAGGGGTGCGGTTGATCTCATCCGCCAGCACGATGTTGGCGAAGACAGGTCCCTTGACGAACCGGAATACCTTTTTGCCGGTCGTCCGGTCCTCTTCCAGGATTTCCGATCCCGTGATGTCTGTCGGCATCAGGTCGGGAGTGAACTGGATGCGGTTAAACGAGAGATCCAGTACCTGCGATACCGTGGAAATCAGGCGGGTCTTGGCCAGGCCGGGCACTCCCACGAGCAGGCAGTGGCCGCGGGAGAAGAGTGCGACCAGGAGACTGTCGATGATAGAATGCTGACCGACGATGACCTTGCCGATTTCTCCTATAAGCGTTCGGCGGGCGTCCTGTAGCCGTTCGACCGCCGCGAGATCATGGGCCTGTGGTGGATGATGCACGTCATTTCTCCGAATAATTCTGAGTATAATATCAAAAAAAGTAACTACTTTTTTGCTGAAAGTCAACCAAAAGAAATACTTGACATTGTGGGGCGGTGATCGTACTTTGGGGCGGGTCTGGAGCAAGAAGTAGAATACCGTGTCCCGAGAGGTCGATGTAGGAACACGGAGAATTTGTATGTTCAGCCACATTGGTTTTCGGGTTTTTCTGAGACGGCACCTCAATTCTCGAGAGAAAGATAAATTGTGAATCCGGGAATCATCCCGTGTTGAGTTTATCGTCCAGAAACAAGTTGTCTCATGTGAAAGTAACGGGAAATCATCGTGTCGAAGTTTGAGGAAATCAAGAGCCGGATCATGGCAAAGGGCAATCTGCCGCGTCATATCGCCATCATCATGGACGGGAACGGCCGGTGGGCCAAAAAACGCGGCCTGCCCCGCGTGGCCGGCCACAGGGAGGGCATCAAATCGGTCCGTGAAATTGTAGAGGCCTGCGGTGAACTCGATATCCAGGTCCTGACGCTTTACACGTTTTCGACTGAAAACTGGCGGAGGCCCAAAGATGAAGTGAATGCACTGATGCATCTCCTCATCCAGACTCTGCGGAGGGAGATTCAGGATCTGATGAAGAACAATGTCCGGCTCAAAGCCATCGGCGAGCTCGATTCGCTCCCCAATGCTGCACGCAGGGAATTTCGGGAGGGCATCGAAATTACGCACGCAAACACAGGCCTTGTCCTCAATCTGGCGCTCAGCTACGGCAGTCGTGAAGAGATCGTCTCCGCAGTCCGTTCCATCGCACAGGATGTCCGGCAGGGGAGACTGGCCCCTGCAGACATCGATATCCCGTTGATCGATAACCGCCTCTATACGGCGGGGCTTCCCGATCCCGACCTGATGATCCGCACCAGCGGCGAATACCGCATCTCCAATTTTTTACTTTGGCAAATTGCCTATTCCGAGTTGTTTATCTCCGAGGTGCTGTGGCCGGATTTCCGGCGGAAAGAACTTTATACCGCCATCGAAGACTACCAGAGGCGGGAACGGCGTTTCGGCAAGGTGAGTGAACAGATATCGAAGGTCTGATAATTCGGGGAGTGATATATGGAGGAACCGGTTTTCCCCGAACCGCGTCAAACCTAACGGAACCATTCAAGGGTTTTATAAGATCATGAAGGATGTTTTTTACCCGATCATGCACAGGCAGACACGGCGATGAAGCATAGAAAGTGGGTCCTGGTCCTCTTTACCCTATTTTTTCTGGGTGTCGCCGGCGGATATATCACATACCGGTTGGCCGGGATCGATGAAAAATTCAGGCAGATCATCCTCGACGAGATCGCACCTTATGTCGATTCTTCTTCGGATATCGGTTCGGTTCGGATCGATCTCGCCAGTCTGCATGTAAAAGATGCGCGTCTGTCGGCCCCGGACGGGACGTTTTCCGTCGATATCGATGACCTCAGGCTCGGATACAGCCTGCCGAATCTGCTTCGACATGGATTCAAACCCGGACGCGTGGCGCGTGAGATACTCCTCATCCATCCGCGTCTGATCATTCGTGAAATGCCGGCAACGTTCAAACCGGATACGCTGGTCGGCGACATCAATCCTTTTCGGCATATACTCCATACTTTTTCCGGTATTCGTCAGATCACGGTCAGCCGGGGTGAGATCCTGCTTGAAGATACAAACCAGGTCCGGATTCGTCTTGCGCACGGGTTGAGAGGCCGGTTTCTGGCCTCGCCGTCCGATTCGGCCAGTCTCCGGTTTTCCGGTCAGTTTTTTGAATCCGAGGAGGACAATCTCGAGATGACCGGGGCCCTGGACCTTATCGAGGGCAGGGCGATCACCGTGAATGCGGTGCTGAAAGAATCCGCTCCTCCTGAGACATTGCCTCTCTTTTTGCCGGCGTTTATTCGCGTCGCCAGCGGGCGGATGCGGGGGGAGGGGCGATATGTTCGGGGCCGGGGCGCCGCGGGTTTCTTTGAATTGACCGACGGGAGATTTGCTCTTCAGGAATCTTCGTTTGTGTTTGATGACATCGCCCTGCGGGCGGATCTGACAGGCCGGAATATCGGAATTCAGGGCAGGATCGGTGATTTCAACGGCAGTATTTTTTCTCTTTCGGGCACGGTTCGCAATATTCTCAATCCCGCGCTGACGATTCACGCCGTGTGCGATTCATTCGATCTGGCAACCTTCTTCAGTCGAGCCGCGCCGGATCTACGGATACCAATCACAGGCCGGGCCGGATTCCAATTCTCTCTTTCCGGACCCCCGGATTCCCTCGTCTCCGCAGGAAAGATGGCCTCCGAGAACATTCGCATATCAGGCATCCCCTTCAAGCATATGGGCGCAGATGTTCGAATCGCCGGCCGCCTACTCACGCTCCAGGGGCAGGCGGTTCAGGAAAAAGGCGCGACCCTCGGTCTTCATTCCGTCTTCGATCTGAACAATCTCAAAGATCCTGATGTGCGGATGGATGTCGCCATGCAAGGACCGTATCATCCGATGCTCCCTTCCCGGATTCAGAAGACGGTTCATGCCTTCGACGGCGCCCTTGACATACAGGTCCGAGGCCCGCTTTCCAACCCCTCGGGTCGTATTGAGGGGAATCTCATCCTGAGTTCACGGGATAACCGACAGATTCGGCTTACACCCGCAGTATCCTATCAGGACCACCGGTGTCAGGGTGAGATCCTGTCTTCCGACCTGGTCCATGTCACCGGAAACGCCGAAAACATTCTGACACATGACTATCGATGGCGGATGCAGATCATTCATGGTGAAAATCTGCTCACGTATCTGACCGGCGCTGCCAATCAGGACTGGCTCGAAGGCGTGGAAGCCTCCGCATCTCTGTCAGGAGAACGTCAGAAATGGCGGTTTTCACTCAAAACCCATCGCAGGAGGCATCCTGTCAAAGGCCCGCTGTTCAATCTTGTTGCGGAAGCGAATCGAACCGGCGTTTCTCATACGGGCCATCTTCGGGCCACTTATCATGGAACCGGTCCCGATTCCTTGCAGATGACATCCGAATTCCGGACGGATGACCGGTATCTGGTCGTCCGAAATTTTAACGTCGAAGATCTATTGACGGCGGAACTGAAATATCCGGTTCAGGAGGATGATGTCATCACGGGCGGAGCCGTGTTCCGTTCGCTGTCCCTGTCCCGTCTACACCCTTTTCTCAGTTCTCTATCCCCGTTCGCAGGTTTGATGGACGGAAGGATTCAGATTGAAGGCACCGGAGCCTTTCCCGTGATATCGACGCGGATTGGGCTGACCGATGGACGGATATATGGCAATGGCATTTTCGAGGGGGATTTCTCCGGAAAATGGGACACGAAAGGTCTCAGGTCTCTGACATGTGGGTTGAATCGGAATGACATCCCCATTCTCGCCGGCCAGGTCGACCGCACGACCGGCGATACGCTGTCCGGGGGATTTGGGGGGAGTCATGTACTTCTGGGGCCGGATCAGATTCGATTGTCCGAAACGGGTGATCTGCTTCAGGGGTCGGCTTCTTTTCAGGTTTCGGTGAGCGGTCCCTCATCGGATCCGGTCATCGATGGGGCGGTTTCGATATCTCAAGGCGCCCTCGGACCGATCCTGTTCCAGGATCTGAAAGTCGGGATCCGGGATGCTTCGGACAGCACCGGTTCACGTATCCTGTCCGTCCGACAAGGCATCCTGCGCCGCACGGACGGATTTGTGATGACGGCGGACGGACGGATTCCACGTTCCGCAGAGGGGGATACGGATCTGCGCATCGAAGCCCGGGGAAATGTGCTCGGTCCTTTATCCGCTCTGGTGCCGATAGTCCGCAGGTCACAGGGCGACGGGACGCTCCGATTGAGGCTGGCGGGACGGCCCGGTGCCTGGGTCCTGGGAGAGGGCGACCTGTCCCTCTCATCCGGAAATCTGGAACTCGATGTCCTGGTCCGATCTCTGACCCATCTCCAGGGTCACATCGACCTCGATCGCGAGAGTCGGTTTCTCCGGATCGATTCTCTCATCGCCCGGGTGGACGGCCATCGGCTGCGTATTTCGAATGTTCCCGCGCTGGACGGATTTATCCCGCTTTCGCTCGACACGCTGGGGCTGACGCTCGGGATCTTGCAGGTCAGGATGGCGAACCGCGGTATACCGGTCCATATCCCGCGATTGATGGAACCCGGAGACAAAGGATTGATACATCTATCCGGAAACAGTCCGGGCGAACCATTTTTAATCGCGGGACCGTTGCCGCACCCGGTTTTCCAGGGTGTACTCGGACTTTCGAATTGCCGGTTTACCTATCCCTTTCTCCCTGTTTCCGGAGACCGCGATTCCGGACCGGAAATGGATGTGCTCACAAAAATCGACTGGAACGTGCGGGTCTTACCCGCAAAGGATGTCCATTATGTCCGCAGCATCCAGAGCCCCCTCGGCAATGTGTTCCTCGATTTGAAATTGAGGGAACGTCACGGCGACATGAATTTTCAGGGTATCTACGACGAAGACCAGTTTCAGGTCTGGGGCAGTCTCGCCTCCGGCGAGGGGACCATCGAAGCCATCAATCAGTACTTTAAGCCCCAGCAAATTACCTTCGAGTATCCCAAAGGGGTGGAAGATCCGATTCTGAGCGGGAGGGCCTTCACGACGGTGATCGATTCGATGGGCATGCCATCGACCGTATGGCTTATACTGACCAATCTCGATGCGACGCCGGGAAAGGAAGGACAGGGGGGGGCGCTTGATCGGATTGTCTTCCGGTTCGAGACGGACAATCCGAACCTGGGCCGGAGTGAGGCAGATATTCTCGCGGCGCTGGGATATTCCGAGTCTCAGATAAGAGACCGCGCCTATGATGCCATCGGGCTTCAGGTTGAGAACCGGGTTTTCCGTCCCCTGTTCCGCCCCATCGAGAATCAGCTTCGAAGACGACTCGGTCTGGATCTGGTGCGGTTCTCATCCATGTTCAGCAGGAATCTCATGCAATTCCGCACCCGGGAAGATGAAGACTTGCCGCTGGATCCAAAATGGCTGTTCAGGAGTACAAGGCTTACATTGGGTAAGTATCTGGCTCCCGGGTTCTTTCTGATCTATTCGGGGCAACTCGAAAGCGATATGGGCATTCAATACCGGCTTCATGGAATCGGTATTCGACATGCACTGACTCTCGAGTATTCCATCCGGCCGGATCTTTTTCTTGAAATGGAATATACGTATGACAGTCAATTGTTGTCCGATCGCAGGGAAGACAAAAGAATCTGGTTGCGTCATATGTTCCCGTTTTGATAAATCTGAATTAATTCTTTACAATCAAAGAAATATTTTGTATTATAAAAGACGTTATTTTGGAGGGTTGCTGTTTCATGAATGATATCAGGGGTTTGCGGCGTCTGACGCTCTGTCTTTTTATCCTGCTTTGGACAGTCCCGGGCGAGGCGCAGCAGGCCAGAATCGGCCGGATTTTGCAAGTCAACGTCTCCGGGAACACCACCGCGGATGCAAGCGTGATCAAACTGAGTTCCGGCTTGCGTGAAGGCGAAGAATTCGGATATGAAGACATCCAGAAAGCCATTCGGAATCTGTGGGCCCATGGACTTTTTTCCGATATACGCATCATTCAGGATCAGCGTACTCCCGACGGATTGATTCTGACCATCCAGGTCCGCGAACATCCCCGCCTCGAGAAAGTCCAGATCAAGGGTAACAAGAAAATCAAAACAGACGAGATCGAGAAACAGATCGGATTGTTCAGATATCAGGTCATCGGTGCCAGCCAGATCACCAGGGCCAGACACGGGATTTTAAGGCTTTACGCCGGTAAGGGATACACGCTGGCCCGGGTCGAGGCGGATACCCTGCCATCCGAACATCCCAACCGTGTCATACTCAGCCTGGATATCGAGGAAGGACAGAAAGTTCAGATCCAGCGTATCCGGTTTTTCGGGAACACTGTTTTCACGGACAACAAACTCCGCAAACAGATGAAGGATACCAAGGAAAACCGCTGGTGGCGGGGTGCGGATTTTGATAAAGACCAATATGCGCAAGACAAGGAAAATGTCATCGATTTCTATCGGAATCATGGCTACCGGGACGCGGAGATTGTCCGGGATTCTCTCTATTATGACGAATTACTAAAAAACATGTTTGTCGATATCTGGGTAAACGAGGGGCGCTGTTATTATGTCGGTCATATATCCTGGGAAGGTCACACACTCTTCACCGAGAATCAGCTGAGCTCTCTGCTTGCATTCGATGAGGGCGATCCGTTCAGCCAGGAAAAATACATCAAATCGATCTATGAGAATATTCACGGTGCCTATTATGATCAGGGATATATTCGTTCCCAGGTCAATCCCATCGAGAGACTCAGGGGGCAGGACACGCTCGATGTCCACTTCGTCATCATGGAAGGAGAACCCGTCAAAATCCGCAAAATTCTTATTACAGGCAACACGCGGACGAAGGACCGGGTGATCCGGCGCGAAATGCGGATCCGGCCCGGCGATGTATTCAGCAAGGAACTCCTGATTCGCAGCGCACGCGATCTGATGATGCTCAATTATTTCGCGAACGTCGTCCCCGATGTCCTGGCCAATACGGGAGATGAAGAACTGATCGATCTGACACTCGATGTCGAGGAAAAATCCACTGACACGGCGAATCTCTCGGGCGGATGGAGCGAAATCGACCGACTGATCGGAAGCGTCGGTCTGGCCATGAACAATCTCTTCGGTAATGGACAAAGCCTGTCTCTCGACTGGAGTTTCGGACGTTATTACCGTTCGTTCAACATCGGATTCTCAGAACCCTGGTTTCTCAACACGCCGACCCTGATCGGCGCCAGCATTTATGACACGCGGCGTAACGCGTACTGGGTCGGTTACAGCCAGAAAAGCCGGGGTTTCTCTCTCCGGTTCGGCCGCCGTTTCAGATGGCCTGACAATTATTTCCGGGGCGACTGGATATATCGTCTCGATCAAACCGAATTGGGCGATTTCAGTGATTATATTATACAGTATAATCCGAATAATATTGTCCATGAGAAGTGGCCGTTGACATCAAGCGGAGTCACGCAAATTATTTCACGCAACAGCCTCGATCAGCCGGAATTCCCGACCCGGGGCAGTCAGGTCAGCCTGACCAGTGAGATCGCCGGGGGCCCCCTCGGAGGGAACGTGGGATATCATAAACATATCTTCAGCGCGGAGTATTTCACGCCGACCCTGTCACAAAAACTCATCCTGCTTTCCCGGGCCCAGGTCGGGTTCATGCAGACATTGACCGGTGACAGCAGGATTCCCTATCTCGAATACTTTTTTATGGGAGGAAGCGGACTGTCCCGTTCCACACCCCTGCGGGGCTATGACGATCCACTGGCCGGAGGCGGGGTATATGAATGGGGGGGGAGGACCATGCTCAAGACGACTTTCGAACTCCGGTTTCCCCTGATCCCCAATCCGACCATGTATGGCCTTCTGTTTGCCGAGGCGGGCAATACCTGGCGGACTTTCAGGATCACCGATCCATTCTCTCTGCGGCGTTCGGTCGGTATCGGCGTCCGGTTATTCATGCCGATGGTCGGCATGATCGGTTTCGATTATGCTTATGGGTTCGATCATGAGGACCTTGCGAAGCAACGGGTCGGCATGTGGAAACCCCATTTTGTCTTTGGAAGGAGTTTTTGATTCGGGAGTACGGACTTGATTATGTCTGGGTCGGATGAATACCTCAACCCGTAATGGACAGCGGTGGTTTCCGACCAGGAAGATCGCTGACCGAAAAACAAACGCTTCAACCCGTCAAAAGGAGGATACGGTGATTAGGAAAAAAGGTTGGCTCGCTATTTTGGGGATCATCATAACCAATCTGTTTTTTGCGGGATTGGCGGAAGCACAACTGAAGCTTGGTTATGTCAATTCCCAGGCCGTCCTCGCCCAGTATCAGCCCGCCATCGATGCGCAAAAGAAGCTTGAAAGAGAAGCGACCGTATGGAATCAGGAACTGCAGGCGATGAGCATGGAGATTCGTTCTCTGCAGGAGCGGCTCGAACAACAGAGGCTGATGTTGAGCGAGGCCAGGAAACAGGAACTGGAACAGGAGCTTCAGACCCTGTACATCAGGGCCCAGCAGTATCAGGAAGAAAAATGGGGAGAAGAAGGTGAGTTCGCCAGGCGGAGGGCGGAGCTCCTTCAACCCGTGATCGAAAAGATCAACGAGGTGATCGAGCAGGTCGGTGATGAAGGAAGTTTTGATTTTATTTTCGATACGATCGCGGGCAACCTGCTCTATGCCCAGGAAAAACATGATCTCACCGATAAAGTTCTTCAGCATTTAAAAAAGTAAATCCGATACTTGCAAAAGTCTTTATAAAACCTTATTTTCTCTATCGTGGCTGGAATGGATCCTGTTCCAGCCTTCTCGTATTGAGATGAGGGAAGGCCGGTATGTGTCTGACAAGATTATTGCTGATGTCCATCCTCTGTCTATCGAGTGTCTCGTGGATAGGGGCTCAGAGCAAGGTGGGCATTGTCGATTCACAGAAGATTTTCTCGACATACGCAGGTGCCGTCGATGCAGGCAAGGAACTCGAGGCAGAAAACCAGAAATGGGCGCAGGAACTTCAGCAGCTGGATGATGAATTGAAGAGACAGCGGGAAGAACTGGAACGCCAGAGGCTGCTTTTAAGTGAAGCAAGACGCCAGGAACGCGAGCAGGAAATCGGCGCACTCACCGGACAGATTAAGAAGTTCCGGGAAGACAAATGGGGAGAAAACGGCGAATATTTCCGCAAACAGCAAGAATTGATGCGTCCGGTTATCGAGCGAATCAACCGGGCGATCAACCAGATCGCCGAAGAGGATAAATATGATCTCATTCTCGATACGGTCCAGGGAAACGTCCTCTATGCGCGTGAGCGATTCGATATCACACCCGAAGTCATCGACCTGCTGGAAAGCGAGGCGCCATAGAGCGTACGGGCCAGAGGAAGAATGCAAATGTCCATGACCGTTAAACAGATCGCCGAACTTGTCGGGGGTAAGCTCGATGACGATACGCTTTCCGGCGCAATAATCAACGGTGTGTCAAAAATCGAGGATGCCGGGCCCGGTGAGATCACTTTCCTGGCGAATCAAAAATATGCCCGGTTCATCGAGGCCGCGCGTGCCTCCGCCATTTTGATTCCGGAGGCGTTGACGGTTTCGTCTCCCGCAGTCTTGATCCGGGTTGCGGATCCCTATCATGCGTTTTTAAAAGTAGTCGGCGCCTTTCATCCGCCCCGGTCGTTGATCGATCCGGGAATTCATGAGACCGCCGTGATCGGTGAAGGCACCCGGCTTGGAGAATCGGTTTCCGTCGGGGCGCACGTCGTCATCGGGAAATCCTGCGTCGTCGGAAAGGGTACCACGATTTTGCCCGGTACCGTGATCGGAGATGACGTCGAGATCGGTACGGACTGTCTGATCCATGCCAAGTGCAGCCTGCGCGAGCAGACACGGGTGGGCAATCGTGTCGTGATCCAGGACGGTGCCGTGATCGGAGGAGACGGATTCGGTTTTGCGCCGGTCGACGGTGTCTATCATAAAATCCCCCAGGTCGGCATCGTGGTGATCGAGGATGATGTCGAGATCGGCGCGAATACCACGATCGACCGGGCCACACTCGGAGAGACCCGGATCAGACGGGGCGCCAAACTGGACAACCTGATTCAGGTCGCACATAACTGTACGGTCGGAGAACATACCGTGATCGCCGCACAGGCGGGATTGTCCGGTTCCACCCTTGTCGGTAGCGGAGTCCGCATCGGCGGGCAGGCCGGATTCGCAGGCCACATGGAGGTCGGTGACGGTGCGGCGGTGGGTGCGCAGGCCGGTGTGTCCAAATCCGTTCCGCCGGGTGTTATGGTTTCGGGATATCCCGCGCGACCCCATCGCGAGGAACTGAAAAAGGAGGTCGCCATACAGCGGCTTCCGGAAGCCCTTCAGCTGATTCAGCAATTGAGGCGGCGCATCGAAGAATTGGAAGAACAAATGAGGGACAAATGATCGCCAATCAGCGAACGATTCAGAACGAGGCGTCACTCGCGGGAACCGGACTCCATACAGGCAACAAAACCCGGGTCACCTTCAAGCCGGCGGAGCCCAACACGGGCATCCGATTCCGGCGCACCGATATCGAGAACTGTCCTGAGATTCCGGCCGACATCGAACATGTGATCGACAATTTCAGGGATACGACCCTCGGTATCGGTAACATCCATATACGCCAGGTCGAGCATGTGCTGGCCGCCGTTTACGGCCTCGAAATCGACAACATCCTCGTCGAGATCGATTCCAATGAACCTCCCGTGGGGGACGGCAGCGCCATGCCGTTCGTCGAGGTATTGCAGCAGGCCGGGATTCAGGAACAGGATGCACCCAGGGATTATATCGAGATTCAGGAAACGATCGCCTATTCCGATCCGGAAAAGGGGATCGATATGGTGGTCTTCCCCTCCGATGAATTCCGGATCACCTTCATGGTCGATTACAGGAATCCGGCTTTGGGTACTCAGTATACCTCCATGTATTCGCTGACCGATGAGTTCGTCACGGAATTCGCCTCGGCGCGCACGTTTTGTTTCCTGGACGAAGTCGAAGCGCTCTACGACAAGGGGCTGATCCAGGGCGGAAATCTCGAAAATGCCGTGGTGATCGTCGACCGGCAGCTTTCCCAGGATGAACTGCAGAAACTGGCGGACAAATTCGGGATCAAACAGGAGGTGGCGCTCGGAAGCAACGGCATTCTCGGCGGTAAACAGCTTCGCTACACCAATGAACCGGTCCGCCACAAGACGCTCGATCTGATCGGCGACCTGGCCCTGCTCGGCGCGCCGATCAAGGCCCATGTCATGGCTGCCCGGTCCGGACACGCCACGCATGTCGAACTGGTGAAGAAGATTCGTCAGATATACAAGGCCAAGAAACTCACGCGAAAATACCAGACGATTCCGGCGAAGAAGGGCGTGTTGCTCGACTGCAACGCCATCAACAGAATCCTGCCCCACCGGTATCCGTTCCTTCTGGTCGATAAAATTATAGACGTGGTGCCGACGGAACGGGTCGTGGGGGTCAAGAACGTGACCCAGAACGAACCGTTTTTCCCGGGCCATTTTCCGGGCCATCCCATTATGCCGGGGGTGCTGATCGTGGAGGCCATGGCTCAGACCGGGGCGGTGCTTATGCTCGAGACGGTGCAAAATCCTGAAACCAAGGTGGCATATTTCATGGCGATCGACAACGTCAAGTTCCGGAAACCCGTCGTGCCGGGAGATCAGCTCATCATGGAGGTGGAGATGATCCGTTTCCGTCCCACGTCATGCAAGATGATGGGCCATGCGTATGTGGACGGAGATCTGGTATGCCAGGCCGAACTCATGGCGGTGATAATGGACAAATGAAACACCCGCCGGGGCAGAAGGAATAGCAGTTTGAAGTTATAAGTTATAAGTTATGTTGTAAATATCAGTGGCAGTAGCCGGTGCTGCCGTTCCGGTCTGGCCGTCCGGTGAAAGATTGTTTGCGTGAAAGGGAGGCTTAGTGCCCGAGATTCATCCGACTGCGATTGTCGATCCGAAAGCCGAACTGGCCGATGATGTCCATGTCGGTCCTTTTTCCATCATCGAACCCGATGTGGTTGTCGACGCAGGCACACGCATCGATTCGCAGGTCCTGATCGCCTCCGGTGCGCGGATCGGCCGTGCGTGCCGGATTCATCACGGCGCCGTGATCTCGACGATACCCCAGGATCTGAAGTTCGGCGGCGAGAAGACGACCCTCGAGATCGGAGATCATACCGTCATCCGTGAATTCTGTGATCTGAACCGGGGCACCGAAGACCGCGGCAAGACCGTGATCGGGAGTCAAGTGTTCCTGATGGCCTATACCCATATCGCCCATGACTGTTTGATCGGCGATCATGTGATCATCGCAAACGGCGTTCAGCTGGCCGGTCACGTGACCATTCAGGACTGGGTGATTATCGGCGGCCTGACGCCCGTGCACCAGTTCTGCACCATCGGACAGCACACGTTCATCGGCGGCGGATACCGTGTGACACAGGACGTGCCTCCCTACATCCTCGCAGCGGGTGAACCGCTCACCTACAAAGGCCTCAATGTCGTCGGACTCAAACGGCGGGGATTCGAGAAAGAGGCGTTGGCCGCCCTCAGAAAATGCTACCGCTACCTGTACCGTGCCAGGTTGAATACCAGCCAGGCCCTCGAAGCCATCCATGCGGAGGTGCCGATGCTGCCTGAGGTAAAAAACGTGATCACATTCATCCAGGACAACGCGCGGGGAATCATCCGGTAATCATGCAGCCCTGGCGGTGGATTCCTCCCGGCCTCTCGGACGGGGCCTCGCATATGTCGACGGACGCGGCCCTCGCGGAATGCGCCCGGACATTCGGCCGTCCCTCGATGCGTCTCTATCACTGGGTACCCTCCTGTATCTCCCTCGGACATCATCAGGACTCCGGCTCGATCGATCTGGACCGTTGCCAGGAAGAGGGAATCGACGTCGTGCGTCGCCCGACGGGCGGGCGCGCGGTGTTCCACGCGGAGGAAATCACGTATGCGGTGATCCTGCCCCCCGGGGCGGAGGGGGGCGATACCATCCGTTCTGTTTACCGGATGATCGGAACGGGGCTGGTATGCGGATTGCGGAAACTGGGCGTCCCGGCACAGCTCGAGAGACGTCCTCTGAATTTTCACACCCATTACCGTTCCGCCCTTTCGGTAAGCTGTTTCTCCGCTGCGGCCAGGGATGAAATCGTTCTCGGGGGACGAAAACTGGTGGGCAGCGCCCAGCGCCGGCTTCCGAACGGCATCCTTCAGCACGGCTCCATCCTGCTCGGGGATGCCCATCTAAGGCTTCCTGAGTTCTTCCGGGATGTGGATTCCGCCGGGCGGTTACGAATGCGGGAGGAGATCGCCTGGAAAACCGTTTCCATCCGTTCCGCCCTGAACCGGATCATCCCCTTCGAGGAGGGGGCCGAAGCCCTCCGGTCGGGAATGGAGGAAGCCCTGGACATCCGTTTTGAGACGGGAGGGCCGACCGTCGCCGAAACATCCCTGATGGAAACGGGGAGAAGGCATTACGCGATCGTATCCCGGTCCGTCATACGCGAAAGGGATTGAGTGGGCAGGCAGATTTCCATCTGGGGCGCGACCGGATCCATCGGGACACAGACGCTGGACGTCATCGCCCGCAATCCGGACCGCTTCCGCATACATACCCTGACGACACACAGCAATCCGGAACCGCTGTTGCGGCAGGCATCCCGGTTCCGCCCCCGCCAGGTGGTGATCACCGGGCCCTGCGACCGTCCCCGTTGGGAAGCGGCTTTCCGGAATGTCGGCGTCTCCTGTCTCTTCGATAAATCCGGCCTGCTCGAGGCGGCGGCCTCGCCCGTCGATCTGGCGGTAAACGCCCTGGTCGGGGCGGTCGGACTCGAGGCCACACTCCTTGCGGTCGACGCGGGGGCCGACATCGCGCTCGCCAACAAGGAAGTGCTCGTGATGGCGGGCGAACTCGTCGTCCGGAGAATTCGCCGTCAAGGCGTCCGGCTTCTTCCGGTCGACAGTGAACACAGCGCGATTTTTCAGTGTCTCGCCGGGGAGCCGGAAGGACGCATCCGCCGCATCCTGCTCACGGCATCCGGCGGACCGTTTCTCAACAGGCCGGCCTCCGAATTCGAATCCATCACACCCGAAGAGGCGCTCGCCCATCCCAACTGGGTGATGGGTAAAAAGGTCACGATCGACTCATCCACACTGATGAACAAGGGGCTGGAGGTCATCGAGGCCCGGTGGCTCTTCGATCTCCGTCCCGAACAGATCACGGTGGTGATTCATCCCCAGTCCATCGTCCATTCCATGGTCGAATTCGAAGACGGTTCGATCAAGGCCCAGCTCGGACAGCCCGACATGCGCGTGCCCATCGCCTATGCGCTGAGTTTTCCGGACCGGTGGGAGGGGCCCTGGGGAAGCCAGGATTTCTCCAGGCCGTTCGCGCTTCAGTTCCAGCCTCCGGATCTTGACCGGTTCCCGGGATTGCGTCTCGCCTTCGCGGCGATCGAAACCGGGGGAACGGCGCCGGCTGTGTTCAATGCGGCCGACGAGGTGGCCGTGGCGTTGTTTCTCGACCGGAAAATCCGCTACCCTCAGATCGCGGAGCTCGTGGAACGCGCACTGGATGCGCACGGTACAATGGAGAGTCCGGATCTCGAACAGATCCTGCGGGCGGATCGCGAGACGCGGGAGAGGATATGGAACGAATATGGCCATCCATAGGGCACGGAGGAGATTCAAAATAGGAAGCGGTCGGCGGTCGACAATAGGCAACAGAACACGAGTTTCAGGGTTCGAAAAAAGAAAGGTTTGAATAAATGACGACGATCTTGGCGACGATTTTTGTGCTCGGCATCCTGATTTTTATCCATGAATCGGGACATTTTCTGGCCGCGAAACTGTTCGGAATCCGGGTAGACCGGTTCTCGATGGGTTATCCCCCGCGTCTGTTCGGGAAGAAAGTCGGGGAGACGGATTACTGTATTTCGGCGATTCCCTTCGGCGGGTATGTCAAGATCGCGGGCATGGTGGATGAAAGCATGGATACGGGACAGCTTTCCGCCGAACCCTCGCCGTGGGAATTCCGCTCCAAACCCTGGATCAGCCGGTTTTCCGTGATCCTGGCCGGTCCCGTGATGAATCTGTTGTTGGCCTATTGTATTTTTGTGGGGGGTGTTTTCATTTATGGAATCGGAGAGTATTCCAGGGAACCGGTGATCGGCCAGGTGGCGGAGGCCGGGCCCGCCCGGGATGCGGGGATCCTGCCCGGAGACCGGATCGTCTCCATCGACGATGTGGCGGTCGGCACATGGGAGGAAATGGCGCAGATCGTTCATGCCTCTCCCCGGAAGCCGCTTTCGATCCTGATCCGGCGCGCAGACAGCCTGATCACGCACATCATTGTCCCGAAATCCGAGACCATTCCTTCCCGGGACGGAGAGAGAGAGGTCGGTCTCATCGGCATCGCGCCGGAACTGCTCGTCCGGAACGCATCCCTCGTCGAGGGATTCCGGCAGGGCGGAGACAATTTCATGTATCTGACCCGGTTGATCGTGGATGTGGTCGGCCGGCTCGTGACCGGAAAGGAGTCCGTTCGGTCGCTTGCCGGTCCCGTGGCGATCGCCAGGATGGCCGGTGAGAGCGCCCGGTCGGGATTCGGAACCCTGTTCAGTTTCATGGCCATGCTGAGTCTCAACCTGGGAATCCTGAATCTGCTTCCCATTCCGGTGCTGGATGGAGGCCACCTCCTGATTCTCGGTGTCGAGGGCGTGGCGCGCCGTGATCTCCCGCTGAAGGCCAAACTGGCGATTCAGCAGGTTTTCATGTTCCTTCTGATCGGACTCATGGTGTTTGTGGTTTACAACGATATCACCCGGGCGCTTAAATGAGTCCCCTGAAGGGGCTGGGGGAGATGCGGGCCGGACCGGAGGTCCCTTTCTTGAGAATATCCGCCGGAATACGCCCGGGCGACGGGAAGAGGGGGGGGCGGGCGTGACGATCTGGCTGTGATCCGGTGTTTGTGTGTTACGAATTGCCGTCTCCGCCTATCCCATCATCCCCGACAAATAATGCGCGACCTCATCGAGGCGGACGGAACCAATCAGATCGAGCATTTTTTCATATCGATGTTGTTGGCGATCATCCGGGGATAGTTCCCCTCAGAATTCATCCTGGGAAACGGGTGTCCAGTCGATCCGTGTATGGGTTGAATCAAGGCAGGATGTGCCTACCAGCCCGTCGAAATGCTTCCATCCATGATTCCCGCCCTGATCGTCTCGATCTCGGTTTGGATGCTGTCGGGTATCTGCGATTGATAAGCGTGATAGGGTGCGAGATCAACGCCCCGGTTGGCAAGGTTACCCGTATATACGCCGCCGCCGTCGAAGTTGTTTTCGGTATGGGATTTGACCACGGCATAAACGGCATGATCGAGGCCTTTCATGGCGGAAGAGAGCAGTATGTCCGAAACCTCCGGAAAAGAGATGGTCTGATCCACGTCCACACCGATGCCCTGCTTCCCGCGTTCTCCGGCTTTGAGCAATGCGCCGTTGCCGGTCAGTCCTCCCACGCCGAAGATCACATCGGCGCCCAGGGAGATGAGGCTGTCGGCAATCTGTCCGCCCAGATCGAAATCGACAAAGGTGCCCGCATAATCGCCGTAATGGGCGACGTGTTTGCCATATTTCCGGTTATGACGATCCACGCCATTCAGGTAAGGCTCGATGAACTGCCTGATCTGCGGAATCTCCAGTGCGCCGACGAACCCCACGGCCGGATTTCCGTCGCCATGGTGGAAGGCCCACCATGCGGATAAAAAACCCAGCGGATAAGCGGCCTCATCCACATCGAACAATATGCTCACCGCGTTCGCCTGCGGCTCAGATAATCCGGCATCCACCAGGACGAATCGTGTTCCCGGATATTGCGGGGCCGCCTGCACAACCGCATCGTTCCACATATACCCGACGGCGAGAATCAAATCGAAATTCCGATCGCCAAACCGTTCAAGTCTTTCCCGGTATCGGGCAGTGCTCGTATCGATATCGTAAACACATTCGAGGCCGAAGTCCGTTTTCGCCCGTTCCAAACCGGTTTTACAGTTCTGAAGGAATGCCATGTCGTCGAATGTCGTGCCTGAGGCCAGCATGGCGACGCGGATTGTCCGCTGCGGCGCATTGATTTCTCTTATGCAGGAAGCATGGAACAGCAGGACGAGTGACAAGACAGGTAGAATCAGGATTGTTTTTTTCATGCCGGCCCCCTTCGTTTGAAAGACTATGTTTAACAAACCTGCGAAATTTGAATCATAAAGGGATTCAATCTTTTCGATAAATCCGACCTTCAGTTGCTTGCTGTCATTGCGCGTGGCGAACATTGCATTTCCGGAAATCCCCTCAATAGCCGAACGCGCGCGGCAGGACCTCCACGATCCAGGGGATGTAGGTGACCAGCAGCAGGACCACGACCATGACCACATAGAAAGGCAAAAGCGACCGGGTGACCCGGGCGATCGTGGTCTTGCCGATGCCGCATCCCAGGAAGAGAACGGACCCCACCGGAGGCGTACACAACCCGATACAGAGGTTCAGCACCATGATGATACCGAAATGCAGGGGGGTGATGCCCAGCTCGGTTACGATCGGCAGGAAGATCGGCGTGAAAATCAGGACAGCGGGGGTCATGTCCATGAACGTCCCGACGATGAGCAGGATGAAATTGATCATCAGGAGGATGACATATTTGTTATCCGAAAACCCGGTCAGCGACGCGCTGATGCCCTGCGGGATGTTCTCGTACGAGAGGATCCACGACATGGCCCGGGAGGTCCCGATGAGCAGCATCACGATCGCGGTGGTCTCCACGGTCTTGAGCAGGATCTCAGGCAACTGTGTGACCTTGACTTCCCTGTAAATCAGGACGGAAAGGATCAGGGAATAGATCACCGCCACGGCGCTGGCCTCGGTCGCGGTGAAATAACCGGCGATGATGCCGCCGATGACGATCACGACCAGCAGCAGGCTGGGAATCGCATCGAGGAGCTTTTTCACGGCCGGGACGAAACGGATGCGTTCCCCGACCGGATATTTCCTGATCACGGCGACCACCGCGCACACGCCCATCAGTCCGAGGCCCAGGAGGAATCCCGGCAGATACCCCGCGATGAACAGGGCGGCGATCGAGACGCCTCCGCTTGCGAGGGAGTAGACGATCAGCACGTTGCTCGGCGGGATCAGGAGTCCGGTAGTCGCACCGGTCACGGTGACCGCGGTGTTGAAGTTTTTGTCATATCCTTCCTTGTTCATCATGGGGATCATGAATCCGCCGATCGCCGAGGTCGCGGCCGCGGCCGACCCGGAGATCGCGCCGAAAAACATGCAGGCGAGTACGTTCACATAAGACAGTCCGCCGGGAAACATCCCCACCAGCACCTTCGCGAAATCCACCAGCCGCCGGGCGATGCCGCCCCGGCCCATCAGGAGTCCGGACAAAATGAAAAACGGGATGGCCAGCAGGGCGAAACTGTTGATGCCCGTGGCCATCTGCTGCGCCACGGTGGTGACCGCCGGTCCGGGCGGGATGGTGAACAGCATCGTGAGTATGGTGGTGATGCCGATGGCGATCGCGATCGGCACGCTCATGAGCAGCAGGACGACAAAACTGACGATCAGTACCAGTACGGAAAGTTCCATGACGGCTCTCTTCCTTTGATTTCGAAGTTATTCCACCACGCTGACATGATGCGCCGGTTCATGATCTCCGGCGCCCTTCAGGGCCCTGAACATAAATCCCGCGGCATAGAGCATCATGAGCAGGCCCGAGGCGGGAAGCACCGTATAGACATAGCCCATCGGGATCTTCAGGCCCGGAGAGATCTGGTTCAGTCTGAGCGTCAGCGCGACCAGTTTGTATCCTCCGATGACCATGACAAACAGCGCAAACAGGAAGACGAGTGCATAGATGACCCCCTCCACGATCCGTTGTCTGACGCCCGTGAGTTTGTAGGTCAGCACATCGATTCCCAGATGCGCTTTCGTGTAGAGCGCGTGGCTCGCACCCAACAGGCCGATCCAGATCAACAGGAAACCGGCCAGCTCTTCCGTGTATGAGCTCGGGTTTCTCAGGATGAACCGCGTGATCACCTGCCATGTGACGTCCAGCACGATGACGGCCATGAGCACGATCAGGATTTTTGAGACGATGATGTTGACGATTTCGATGAATTTTTGCATGGGCCCGTCCTCGGTTATTCGACCGCGTTGATTTCCCGGATCAGATCATAAATCGTGGTCCCCCGGTAGGATTCGTGCATGGGTTTCACCCGCTCCCGGAAAGGCGCCTTGTCCGGATAGAGCACCTGCACATCCGCTTCCCGGACCACACGCAGCGCCTCATCCACCGCCTCCTGCCAGTATTGACGCTGGACAGGGATAGATTCGTCCACCGCCTGCTGCAGCCATTCCCGTTCCCGGGGCGAAAGGCGCTCCCAGACCGCCCGGCTCATCAGCAGGATGTCCGGCACGGAGGTGTGCTCGTCCAGGCTGTAGTATTTGCACACTTCATAATGGCGCGACAGGTGGAAACTGGGGGGGTTGTTTTCCGCGCCGTCGACTACGCCCTGCTGCAGCGCCGTATACAACTCGCCCCAGGGGATGGGGGTCGCGGACCCGCCCAGGCTCCTCACCATCTCCATGGAGGTGATGCTCTTCATGACGCGGATCTTCAGTCCGCTCAGGTCGTCGGGCCTAAGGATGGGCTGGCTCTTGGTATAGAAGCTCCGGCTCCCGGCGTCGTAATAGCACAATCCGCGGATCAGATAATCCTGCCCGGCCAGCAGCAGCCTTTCCCCGATTTCCCCGCTGAGCACCTTCCACCGGTGTTCATCGTCCCGGAAGAGGTAGGGGATCCCGAAAATTTTCATCTCCGGCACGAAGGATTCCAGGGGCGCGGTCGAGACCTTGGTCATGGCCAGGCTGCCGATCTGGAGCAGTTCGATCAGCTCCCGCTCCTGTCCCAGCTGCCCCCCGGGATAGATGTCGATCCGCATTTTGCCGTCGGACAGTTCAGCCACCCGCCGGGCCATGAATACCATGCCCTTGTGCACGGGATGCGACGTGTCGAGCTCATGCGCGAGTTTGAGAATCTCGACGTGCGTGTCGTCCGCGCAGCCGGCGAGGAGCAGGCCGAAGAGCAGATAAACGGGGTGAAGATGTTTTTTCATGGGATTCTCTCCAGTCATCCGAATATGGAAAAGGGTGACTCACAACTCATCAGGCGTCACCCGTAAATCATCCCCTTTGCTGTGAGGGAGTCTGACTCCCGAACGAAATGCCGTGTTTGCCGGAATGTCCAGGCCGGTCGTATAACTCCCTCCCCGCAATCGGGAGTACGGCTCCCTCCCGGCACAGAATCTTAACCTTTCATGCCGGCTCTCTTCTGCTCGATGGAATCGAGAATCTTCTTACCGTACAAACCAATAAACAGGTATAAACGGATAAAAAGAAGTGAATTACTGTGAAAAACATGTTTTTCTCATCCGTTCACAGGGCCGGATCCGGCACCGGTCTTGCCTTTTCGCTTCCCGGTGATTTCGCGCAGGAAGGCCGTGAGGGGTGCGGCGAATTCTTCCCGTTCCAGCGCAAATTCGATGGTAGTCTTCAGGTAATCCAGTTTGTTGCCGATGTCGTAACGTTTTCCCTCGAATTTGTAGGCGATGATCTTCTCGCGGTGCATCAGAATCTTCAGGGCGTCCGTGATCTGAATTTCGTTGTTCTTGCCCCGCGGCGTCTCTTCGATGGCCCTGAATATCTCGGGGGTCAGGATATACCGGGCCGCGATCGCGAAATTGGAAGGCGCCTCTTCGGGGGAGGGTTTCTCGATCATGTCCGTCACCTCCATGATGTGGCCGCTGATCCGGTTGCCGCCCAAGATGCCGTACCTCGAGATTTTCTCACGGGGGACGGTCTCGACCCCGAGAATCGAGCAGCCGTACTGTTCATAGATGTCGATCAGCTGGCGTGTGACCGGGATCGCGGAGCGGATGACCGTGTCGCCGAGCAGAACTACGAAGGGCTCGTCCCCGGTATGATGGCGCGCGTGATCGATGGCGTCGCCGAGGCCGTTCATTTCTTTCTGCCGGATGAAGTGGATGTTCGCCATGTCGGCCAGGCGGCGGATCGCGTCTTGCCAGGCTTCCTGGTTTTTCTCCTGAAGATGCGCCTCGAGCTCGAAGTTGCGGTCGAAGTGGTCCTCGATGGCCCGCTTGCCCTTGCCCGTGACGATGAGGATGTCTTCGATGCCGGAGTCCACCGCTTCTTCGACCACATACTGGATGGTCGGCGTGTCGATGATGGGCAGCATTTCCTTGGGCTGGACCTTGGTGGCGGGGAGGAAGCGGGTCCCCAGGCCGGCGGCGGGGATCACGGCTTTCTTGACCATGTTTTCATCCTTTCACGATCGGTTATTCCGCGGAAAATCGTCTCGTACGATGCCGTCCGCGGCCTCTTGGCCTCACAAAATATACGGCTTGATGACGCGGGCGTTGACCCGTTTCAGCGCGATGGAGAGTTTGTTGAGCATCCGGTCGTCCCGGTAGATGCCGATGATCGAGCCGCCCGATCCGGTGAACTTCGCGGAGGCCCCGCAGGCCCGGGCGGCATCGATCAGGTCCCGGTTCCGCCCGCTGATCGGCATGATCCGGGCGCGGCAGTCGAAATTTTCGTCCATCAGGTCATGGAGCCGTCCGTGCCTGCCCCTGAGGATGGCCTCGCGGCCCTCCTCCGCGATCGACGCGATCCGGTTCAGCGTGTCGACCGTCTCGGGATCCCCCTTCTCCCACCGGGTGCGGATGGTGTTGAGCACCTTGCCGGATTCCTTGCTGAGGTCCGTCCTGTAGGCGATGTAGAGCTTCGGGAGCAGGGCCGGATCGATCCGCTCATACGCGCCGTGCCCCTTTTCTTCCATGATCCGGCGGTCGAAATCCATGTACACGCAGCCTTCATAGGCCTGGATGACCCGGTCCTGGAGCCCGGCGTTGATGCCCAGTTCCTCGCTTTCCGCGGCGAGCACGAGGTTAGGCAGGATTTCGACCGGGATGTCGATTTCGTAAAACCGCATGAGCGCGCGCAGGGAGGCCGTGATGATGGCGCTCGATCCGGCGAGGCCGACCTGGCGCGGGATGGAGGTCCGGTACCGGATCGTGAAATTTTTGTGCGAGAAGGCGTGCCCCCGGGCCGAGCAGTATTCGAAGAATTTCTTGATCGCCGCCTTAAGCAGGCGGGAACCGCCGTAATAACCCGTCAGGCTCACGGATTCGATCAGATGATAGATGTTCCTGTACACGCCGGAGTCTTCGATCTGGGGCTCGATGCGGAGTTCCGGCGATTGATAGAGGGAGACGTGGGCGCCGAAATTGCGCACGATGATGGAGATGGTCTTGCCGTTATACCCGTCCGAGGGGTTGCCCAGCAATCCGGCGCGTGCGTATGCGCGTTCTTCGATGATCATGTCATTTCCGTCCCGTTCAAGCAGGCGTGGAACCGTGAAAAATCAAACCGTTCCAATATGGACTTTTTTTTGAAAAAAGTCAAGGCGGGAGGATGAACGGGAGGGGATTCGGCGGTCTTTTTTTCAGGAAACCGGCCGGCGGCGTTCCGCGGCGGACCCGGATCCGGGAAATTCGCTCTTTGTAAAATCATTTTGCGTCCCGTGGAAACCGGATCCGGAATGCGGTTCCCCGATCCGTGTCGACCGACCACTCGCCGCCGATCTGGGAGGTGAGCAGGTGAATCAGGTTCAGGCCGAAGGTCCTGGATTCCGCGTGCATGAGGCCGGGCGGCATGCCGACACCGTCGTCCGAGACGGTCAGGGCGTAGGACGCATCCCCGGACGGTTTGAACGAGACGGTGATTTGTCCTTTTCTCTCCTGCGGAAAAGCGTGTTTCAGCGCGTTGGTGATCAGTTCGTTGAGGATGAGCCCGCAGGGGATGGCCCGGTTGATGTCGATCACGGCGTCTTCGATGTCGAGCTCGATCCGGATTTCTTGGGACAGACGATATGCATTCCGTAACTGACTCACCATTTCCCCGATGTACGATTTCATGTCCACGCCGGCGAAATTATGGGACTGATACAACTTCTCGTGGACGAGCGCCATCGCGAGAATCCGGTCCCGGCTTTCCCGGAACGCCTCGACGGCCTGCTGTTTCGTCCGGATCTGTCTGGACTGGAGGTTGAGCAGGCTCGAGATCACGGCCAGGTTGTTCTTGACGCGGTGGTGGATTTCCTTGAGCAGGACCTCTTTCTCCTCGAGGTCTTTCCGGATTTGTTCTTCCGCGCGTTTCATCTCCGTGATGTCGTTCGTGATGCCAACCATCCCGATGATCGATCCGTCCTGATCATGCAGCGGCACTTTGGATACCAGAAGCCAGATTTTCTCCCCATCGGGTCCCATGCCGGATTCCAGTTTGTTGAGGATGGATTTGCCGTCCCGGATCACCTTCTGATCGTCGACAATAAATTTCTCCGCCAATTCTTTAGGAAAGACCTCGAAATCGGTTTTGCCGAGGATATTGATGTCGGAATTGATTTGCAGATATTTCAGGTGTCCCAGAACGCTGTCGATATGGAGCCGGTTGACGATGAGTTTACGGTATTCGTTGTCCTTCACGAAAATGGCGCACGGCAAATGATCGATCAGCGTCCGGAGCAGGGTGCGTTCTCTGTCGAGGGCTTCTTCGGCCTGTTTGCGTTTCGTGACGTCGCGGGCGATGCCTTCGACGGCGATCAGATTGCCCTTGGGATCGAGGATGGGGACGTTCCTCTGCTCCGTCCAGATCACCGTACCGTCCTTGTGGACCCAGCGGAGTATCAAAGGCTGATCATCCGGGATTCTACCGTGTCCCAGGGAGTCGAGCAAAGGCCGGTCGTCCGGATGCACGAGTTTGAATCCCAGGTCGGGGTCGGCGTAGTGCTCTTCGGGCGTGTAACCGGTCATAACCGTGGCGGCCGGACTGACGTAAGTGAAC
>DSAP01000111.1 GCA_011046415.1 bacterium
AATCTCATGGCAAAGGCGAAATTTGAGCGTACCAAGGAGCATGTGAATATCGGTACGATCGGACATGTTGATCACGGCAAGACGACGCTGACGGCGGCGATCACGATGTATTTATCGAACAAGGGTCAGGCGTCGGTGAAGAAATACGACGAGATCGACAATGCGCCCGAGGAGAAGGCGCGCGGGATCACGATCAACACGGCACATGTGGAGTATGAGACGGGTAATCGTCATTATGCGCATGTTGACTGTCCGGGCCACGCGGATTACATCAAGAACATGATCACGGGCGCGGCACAGATGGACGGTGCGATACTGGTTGTGAGTGCGGCGGACGGTCCGATGCCCCAGACGCGCGAGCACATTTTATTGGCGCGTCAGGTGAATGTGCCTTCGGTCGTGGTTTTTTTGAACAAGACGGATCAGGTTGATGATCCGGAGTTGATCGAGCTGGTCGAGTTGGAGTTGCGAGAGCTTTTATCGGTGTACGAGTTTCCGGGAGACGAGATACCGATCATCCGTGGGAGCGCGTTGAAGGCGATGGAGAAGGGTGTTTCGGGAGATTTCAGCGGATCGGAGTGGGAGCCGATTCAGGCGTTGCTGGATTCGGTGGACAGTTACATCCCGACGCCGGTACGCGACACGGACAAGCCGTTTTTGATGCCGGTCGAGGATGTTTTTTCGATCACGGGTCGGGGCACGGTGGGAACGGGTCGCATCGACCGGGGGAAGATCCACACGGGTGATTCGGTAGAGATCGTGGGTTTGGGGAGCGACATGAAGTCGACGGTGACGGGTGTGGAGATGTTCCGAAAGATTTTGGACGAGGGTCAGGCTGGAGACAATGTGGGGTTGTTGCTTCGGGGCGTGGACAAGGAGAAGCTGACGCGTGGGATGGTTGTTGCGAAGCCCGGGAGCATCACGCCTCATACGAAGTTCGAGGGACAGGTTTACGTGTTGAAGAAGGAAGAAGGGGGCCGCCACACGCCGTTTTTCGGGGGATATCGTCCCCAGTTTTACTTCAGGACGACGGACGTGACGGGATCGATCACGCTTCCTGAAGGTGTCGAGATGGTGATGCCCGGAGACAACATCAACATGGCGGTTGAATTGATCGAGCCGATCGCGATGGAGGAGGGTCTCCGGTTCGCGATCCGCGAAGGCGGCCGGACGGTCGGCGCGGGCGTCGTCGGAAAAATAATCGAATAAGCGAGTCAGCTCGAGAGAGGGTGAAGGTGACAGGCCAGACAATTCGAATAAAGCTCAAAGCGTACGACCACACGTTGATTGACAAGTCGACCGAGCGGATCGTGCGTACGGCCAAGAGTACGGGTGCGGCGATATCCGGACCGATTCCGCTTCCGATTAAACGGTCGGTGTATACGGTCCTGCGTTCACCGCATGTGGACAAGAAGTCCCGCGAGCAGTTTGAAACACGGATTCACAAGCGGTTGATCGATATTCTGAACGCGTCACCCAAAACCGTGGACGCGCTCATGAAGCTTGAACTCCCAGCGGGTGTGGACGTCGAGATAAAAGTTTGATGGAACATGGAGTGAATCAATGCGTGGTCTTTTGGGTAAAAAAATAGGAATGACCCGGGTGTTTAATGAGGCCGGCCTGCCTGTCTGTGCGACGGTGATCGAAGCCGGCCCCTGCAAGGTGGTTCAGGTGAAGACCGAAGACAAAGACGGATACAACGCCGTGCAGCTGGGTTTTCTGGAACAGATGGAGAAGCGTACGACCAAACCCCTGATCGGTCATTTCAAGAAGGCCGGCCTGTCTCCCCAGCGAATCCTGAAGGAATTCCGCGATTTTGAAGGAGAAGTCAAACAGGGCGACGATGTTTCCGTGCAGATTTTCTCGGCGGGGGAGCGGGTCAAGGTGACAGGCATCAGCAAGGGCAAGGGATTCACCGGCGTCATCAAACGCCATCATTTCAGGGGCGGCCCGAAGACTCACGGACAGTCAGATCGGCACCGTGCGCCCGGTTCAATCGGACAGTCTGCCTATCCCAAAAGGGTATTCAAGGGGGTGCGTATGGCCGGACGTTCGGGTGTAGACCGCGTCACGATCCGGCATATGAGGGTTCTGAAGGTAATTCCTGAGAAAAACTTGATTTTCGTTGAAGGCGCCGTACCCGGCGCAAGAAACGGATTATTGGAAATTCGGGCATAGCGAAGGACGGGTATGGTTGTGAAACTCGATGTTTATCGTTTGGACGGGACTCCCTCCGGGGAGAAGCTGGAACTTCCGGCTAAGATTTTTGGAATCGAACCGAATGATCACGTCATCTGGCTGGCCGTCACGGCGGAGGAGGCGAACAACCGTCAAGGGACGGCAAAAGCCAAGACACGCAGCGAGGTCAGAGGAGGCGGGAGGAAACCCTGGAAGCAGAAAGGACGCGGCACCGCCCGCGCCGGCACAATCCGGTCTCCGTTGTGGGTCGGGGGCGGGCGTATTTTCGGGCCTGAACCTCGGACGTATGAAAAACGGATTCCTCAGAAAATGAAACAATTGGCCCGGCGTTCTGCACTTTCTTATCGTGCCAAGGATGCGCAAATCCGTCTCATCGAGGATTTTAATCTCGACGCGCCGAAAACAAAAACCATTCAGGATGTGTTAAACGCGCTGCAGGTCGCGGATCAGAAAGTGCTACTGCTGACGGCGACCGGAGACCGGAATATCTGGCTTTCGGGACGCAATATTCCCATGCTGTCGATCCGGGGCGCCGATTCTTTCTCGACCCGTGATGTGCTGGGAGCCAGGATGCTTCTTATTCAAAAAAGCGCAGTGGACAAAATCAAAGAGGTGTTAGGCCAGTGAAGGGTGAACGACACATCATCATCGCGCCGTTGATGACCGAGAAGATGTCCGCCTTGCAGGAAGATCAAAACAAGGTGGCGTTTGTGGTCGACAGGTCGGCCAACAAGATTGAAATCAAGAGGGCAGTAGAATCCCGCTTCAATGTGAAGATCGATAAGGTTTCAACCGTGAACATGATGGGAAAAACCAAGAAGATGGGACGGTTTGAAGGCCGGAGATCGAACTGGAAAAAGGCGGTTGTTACACTCAAAGAAGGGTTCAAGATCGACTTTTTCGAAGGGAAATAGTTTTTATGCCGATTAAGACATACAGACCGGTTACACCGTCACAGCGGTATATGTCGGTTTCGACATTCGAAGAGATCACCAAGGGGACTCCCGAGAAGTCCCTTTTAAAGCCGAATCCCAAGAAGTCCGGACGGAACAACACGGGAAGCGTGATGGTGCGCCGGCGAGGCGGTGGTCACAAGCGTCACTACCGGATCATCGATTTCAAACGGGACAAGATCGGAATTCCCGCCAAGGTGTCGTCCATCGAGTATGATCCCAACCGCTCCGCACGGATTGCATTGCTATTTTATGTGGACGGGGAAAAGCGGTATATCCTGGCTCCCGAGGGTCTCCGCGTCGGAGACACTTTGATGGCCGGTCCGGAGGCCGAGATCAGGGTCGGCAACGTGCTGCCCATGAATAAGATTCCCCTGGGCACGGAAATCCACAATATCGAGCTGAAGCCGGGACGGGGGGGGCAAATTGTCCGTAGTGCCGGCGCCTCTGCGCAACTCATGGCGCGCGAGGGAAGTTATGCGACGATCAAGCTTCCGTCGGGTGAGGTGCGAATGGTTCGCCAGGCGTGTATGGCGACCATCGGTCAGGTGGGGAATGCCGATCACAGCAACGTGACCCTCGGTAAGGCCGGCCGTTCACGCTGGCTGGGCAGGCGCCCGAAAGTCCGCGGGGTGGTCATGAATCCAGTCGACCATCCGATGGGCGGCGGTGAAGGAAAATCCTCTGGCGGGCGTCATCCGACCACCCCTTGGGGAAAACCGACCAAAGGATACAAGACGCGTAAGAAACGCAAGAAATCGAATGCACTCATTGTGAAACGTAGAAATTAGCGAGGAATCGGTATGGCGCGTTCCGTCAAAAAGGGGCCTTATCTGGATCCCAAACTCGTGAGCAAGATCGAGGCTCTGAACAATACCCGTTCAAAGAAAGTGATCAAGACCTGGGCCAGAAGATGCACCATCCCCCCGGAGTTTGTGGGACATACCGTGGCGGTTCATAACGGGAACAAGTTCATCCCGGTTTTCATCACGGAGAATATGGTGGGGCATAAACTGGGTGAGTTCTCACCCACGCGCACCTATCGCGGGCACAGTGGCAGGAAAGAACGCTAATCAGGAGCGTGAAGGAGTCGATTGTGGCTGTTGAAGCAAAAGCAGTAGCGAGATACATCAAGATGTCGCCGCGCAAAGTGCGGCTGGTGGTCGATATGATCCGGGGAAAATCGGTGGAACAGGCCCTGAATGCGCTCCATTTCGTGCCGAAACACAGTTCCGTTCCCGTTGAGAAGGTGTTGCGTTCCGCCGTGGCCAATGCCCTCAACACCGATGCGGGATCGAAACTGAATCCCGAGGATCTGATGGTCAAGGAAATCCAGGTCGGGCCGGGTCCCACCATGCGCCGCTATAATCCGGGACCCCAGGGGCGTGCCATGCTGATCCGGAAACGATCGTGTCACATCTCCATAGTCGTTTCGGACAAGGTTTCTTAAGGAATATTCAGGAGGATCATTTGGGACAAAAAACCAATCCAATCGGATTTCGTCTGGGGATCAATCAATCGTGGCAGTCTCTGTGGTTTGACGAGAAGACTTTTGCACAGAAGCTCAAAGAAGACCTGATGCTTCGAAAATATATCGACAACCGGTTGCCGGGAGCCGGTATATCGAAGGTTGAAATCAAGCGGACACCGAAGCGGATCACCATGACGCTTCATACGGCGAGGCCTGGCATCGTCATCGGCAAAAAAGGCGCGGAGGTGGACAAACTCAAAGAAGAACTGCAGCGCCTGACGTCCAAGGAAGTGCAGCTCAACGTCCATGAGATCAAGCGTCCCGAACTGGATGCCGCCCTCGTGGCGGAGAATGTGGCCCGGCAGCTTGAATCGAAGGTGTCTTTCAGACGGGCGATGAAGCGGGCCATCACGTCGACCATGCGAATGGGCGCCGAGGGCGTACGCATCGCCTGTGCGGGACGGCTGGGCGGTGCCGAAATGGCCCGACGGGAGCAATACAAGGAAGGCCGGATTCCACTCCATACCCTGCGGGCCGACATCGATTATGCCACCAAAGTCGCCAACACGTCTTACGGGACAATCGGGGTCAAGGTCTGGATCTGCAAGGGAGAGGTCATCGGGGTCCGTTGAGGCGTGTCGGAAACCAGTTACTGAGATCGAGTAGGAGTTTTTTCTTATGTTAATGCCGAAGAAGGTCAAGTGGAGGAAGCAGCAGCGCGGCCGGATGAAAGGGCCGGCGACACGGGGCGCAACCCTCTCGTTCGGTTCGTATGGCCTGAAAGCCCTCGAACCCAAATGGATCAACAGCAGACAGATCGAGGCGGCCCGCGTGGCGATCACCCGTCATGTGAAAAGAGGCGGGAAGCTTTGGATCCGGATTTTCCCTGACAAACCCGTTACCCAGAAACCCGCCGAGACCCGGATGGGCAAGGGCAAGGGAAGCCCCGAATTCTGGGTGGCGGTTGTCAAACCGGGACGTATCCTGTTCGAACTGGAAGGGGTGCCGCCGGATGTGGCCAAGGATGCGATGCGACTGGCATCATACAAACTGCCGCTCAAGACCAAATTCGTGTCCGTCGTTGAAGGAGAAACAGACGCATGATCAAAATCGAAGAACTCCGACAATTGTCTTTGGATGAAATCCGGGTCCGTCTGCAGGATGCCGAAGAAGAATTGACCAATCTGCGGTTCCAGCTGGCGTTGCACCAGCTCGACAATCCGCTGAAGGTCCGCTTTTTGAAGCGCGATATCGCAAGGCTGAAAACGGTGATCCGGGAATACGAAATGGGTATCCGGACGGAAGTCAAAGCATAGAAGGCAGGATGCGAAAGATGACAGAACGGTCTAAACGAAAAAAAGATTTCGTGGGTCTTGTAGTCAGCAACAAGATGGAAAAATCCATCGTGGTTTCGGTGGAGCGGCAGATTCGTCATCCGCTGTACAAGAAATACGTCAAGAGGACATCGAAATTCATGGCGCATGACGAACAAAACAGTTGCTCGGTCGGGGATACGGTCCGGATCATGGAAATGCGGCCGCTTTCCCGAAAGAAACGCTGGCGTCTCGTGGAAATCCTGGAAAAAGCGAAGTGATTTGCGTTTTGGAATGAGGGGAAGATGATTCAGCAAGAGACGAAACTCAATGTGGCCGACAATACAGGGGCTAAACGCGTCCAGTGCATCAGGGTCCTGGGCGGTTCAAAACGGCGATACGGCAGTGTGGGCGATGTCATTGTGGTGTCGGTAAAAAACGCCTCGCCCGGCGGAAACGTGAAGAAAGGTGAAGTCAGCAAAGCGGTGATTGTCCGCACCCGGAAGGAAGTGAGCCGGCAGGACGGATCCTATGTCCGGTTCGATGACAATGCCGTCGTCCTGATCAACGAACAGGGTGAACCCAAGGGTACCCGTATTTTCGGACCTGTCGCCAGGGAATTGCGCGAGAAACAATTCATGAAAATCGTTTCACTCGCCCCGGAAGTCCTCTAAGGTTGTGGAGAATGGATTTATGAAGATCATGAAAAACGACACAGTGCTTGTGATATCGGGAAATTATAAAGGGATGAAAGGAAAGGTCCTCAAAGTGTTTCCGAAACAGCAGCGGATCATCGTCGAGGGCGTCAATTTCATCAAGAGGCATACGCGCCGGAGCCAGAAAAATCCCCAGGGCGGAATCGTGGAGAAGGAGGCCCCGATACACGCTTCCAACGCCATGGTGATTTGCCCCAAATGCGACACGCCGTCACGGATCGGGCGTCAGCCTCTTTCGGACGGGAAAAAGATCCGGATTTGCAAGAATTGTCATGAAATGCAGGCGACCTCTTCGTGAGAGCCGAAACAGGAGACAACGTTTTAATGGCCGAGAAGAAAGAAACACCCAGGTTGTGGCTCAAGTACCGGGATGAAATCGTGCCGCAATTGAAGGAACGGTTTGCATACAAGAACATCATGCAGGTTCCAAGAATCGAGAAAATATCCGTCAATATCGGTGTTGGTGAGGCTACCCAGGACGCCAAATTTCTGGAAGGTGCCGTGAACGATCTGACCGCCATAGCGGGCCAGAAGGCCGTAGTCACCCGGGCGAAGAAATCCATCTCGAATTTCAAGCTGAGAGCCGGGATGCCCATCGGCTGCCGGGTGACGCTCAGGGGTGAACGCATGTACGAATTCCTGGATCGGTTGATCAGCCTGGCCATGCCCCGCGTACGGGATTTTCGCGGCGTGAAAGACAGCGGCTTCGACGGACGGGGGAATTTCACCCTGGGAATCCGTGAACAGATTGTGTTTCCGGAGATCAATTACGATAAGGTGGTCAAGATACGCGGACTCAATATCACAATCGTCACCACCGCAGAGACAGATGAAGAGGCATACGAACTGTTGAAGCAGTTCGGCATGCCGTTCCAGAAGCGGAATGCAGCATAGTCAGCGATACTATTGAAGGAGCTCTTCGTGGCAAAGAAAGCACTCATTGTCAAGGCGCAAAAAAAAACCAAGTTCGGAGTCAGGGGATATCACCGTTGCGGTCGGTGTGGACGTCCGAGGGCATATATGCGGAAATTTGATTTGTGCCGGATCTGTTTTCGCGAGTTGGCGTTGCGGGGTGAAATCCCCGGGGTGAAAAAATCAAGCTGGTAAGGTATTCATTCCAGGAGATCAGGAGATCGTATCTATGTCTTTGACAGATCCCATTGCAGATTATCTAACACGGATCCGGAATGCCTGTATGGCCAAACACAGCAAGGTCGATGTGCCGGCATCCCGGTTGCTGAAACAGGTTACCCAGATCCTTATGGAAGAGGGATATATCCGGAATTTCACGATGGTCGACGACTCCCGGCAGGGAATCATCCGGATCTATCTGAAGTACGATCCCGATAAGAAACCGGTGATCGAGGGACTTGAACGGGTGAGCCGTCCCGGATTTCGCCGATATGCGGGCGTGAAGGATATCCCCCGTGTGCTGAATGGCTTCGGGATCGCCATTTTGTCGACCCCGCAGGGATTGATGACCGATAAGAAGGCGCGCAAGGCATCGGTCGGCGGCGAAGTACTTTGTCATGTCTGGTGACCGATCATGCTTGTGGAAGCCGGCATAAATATCCAGAATGCGCGCTTTGACGTTCCGGTGTCACGGAACGGGAAAGAACCATATTTTCAAGGGAGAATTCATTGTCACGCGTAGGCAGATTACCTGTTGATATCCCTGAAGGGATTTCGGTTGAGAAACAGGGCGACGTTCTTGTGGTCAGCGGCCAGAAGGGACAGCTGAAACAGAAAATACACCCTGATGTGAACCTCAAGATTGAGCCGGGCCGTGTGATCGTCGAACCGGCCGGAGACAGCGGGCGCCAGCGTTCCCTGCATGGGCTCATGCGGGGCCTGGTGAATAACATGGTCGTCGGCCTGACAGAGGGTTACATCCGCAGTCTTGAAATCGTCGGGGTCGGGTACCGGGCTGAGAAAAAAGGGAATGCCCTGGTACTGCAACTGGGATTCTCGCATCCCATCTATTTCGTCCCTCCGGAGGGGATCACGATCGATCTGCCGGCCGCCACACAAATCGAGGTGAAGGGGATCGATAAGCATCTGGTCGGTCAGGTGGCCGCCAAGATACGCTCTTTCCGCCCGCCCGAACCCTATAAAGGGAAAGGCATCCGGTATGCGGGAGAGCATGTCCGGCGGAAAGCCGGCAAGGCCACGGCATAATTCAATCCAATCAGGACAGGTGTTATACAAGGGTGAGACAAAATGAGTAATTTGGCACTAAAAAGGAAGATCCGACGCGAGAAAATCAAACGGCGGATTCATAAAAAAATTCAGGGAACGGCGGAACGTCCCCGACTCGTGGTTTTTCGCAGCCTGAAATCGATTTACGCCCAATTGGTGGATGATTCCAGCCACCGGACCCTGGCCGCGGTTTCCAGCCTGTCCAAGGCCGATAGCCCGAAGACAAAAAAAGCCGGGGGGAAAATCGATTCGGCCAAGGGAGTCGGTCAGGCGATCGGGGAAGCGGCCAAGAAACTGGGTGTTTCCGAGGTCGTTTTCGATCGCAACGGATATCTTTACCATGGGCGCGTCAAGGCACTGGCCGAAGGCGCACGAGAAGCCGGTTTGAAATTCTAAGCCCGTCACATTCGGGACGAACACGTATATCAAGAAAAAGTCGGAGAATATGTTGGAAAAAATCAATCCTGGTGAATTCGACTTGAAAGAGCGCGTCGTGAACATCAATCGCGTGGCCAAGGTGGTCAAGGGCGGACGACGCTTCAGTTTCAATGCGATTGTGGTGGTCGGAGACGGAAAAGGACATGTCGGTATCGGAATGGGCAAGGCGAATGAGTTGACCAGCGCCATTTCAAAGGGGTCTGAAAACGCCAAAAAGAATCTGGTGCGTGTTCCCATCCTGAATGGAACGATTCCGCATTCGATCATATCCAAATACGGCGCAGGTAAAGTTCTTTTGAAACCGGCGTCACCCGGTACCGGCGTCATCGCAGGCGGTCCGGTGCGCGCGGTGGTGGAGGCCGCGGGGATACAAAATATCCTGACAAAATCCCTGGGGTCGACGAATCCCCACAATCTGGTGAAAGCCACCATGAAAGGACTGCTCGATATCAAAGACGGCATGATGGTCGCCCGCAGACGCGACAAGCGCCTCATGGAAATTTTTCAATAGATGAGGACGGATCATGGGAAAGCTCAAGATAACACAGGTTCGAAGCACCATTAAACGGGTCGAAAAACAGAAGCGGACCATGCGGGCACTCGGTTTGCGCAGACTGCATCAGAGCGTGATTCAACCCGACAATCCACAGGTTCGCGGCATGGTTTTTCAGGTGAAACATCTGGTCGAGATCGAAGAACTTCAATAATTTTGACAGGACGGTTTGAGGCACACATGGATTTAGGATCACTGAAACACGCAGAGGGTGCAACCAGGAAAACAAAACGCATCGGCCGCGGTCCCGGATCCGGACACGGCAAGACAGCCACCCGGGGGCACAAGGGACAACACGCACGATCCGGTGCAAAACACCGCGCCTGGTTCGAGGGGGGCCAGATGCCGTTGCAGCGGCGGGTTCCCAAACGGGGCTTTACCCATATTTTCAAGAAAACTTTCGAAATCGTCAATGTGGGAGACCTGGAACGCATTCAGGCGGCCAGAATCACCGCCGAGCAGCTTCTTGAGGCCAATCTGATCCCCCGGCGGGGAGCCCGGATCAAGATACTCGGTGAGGGTGAAATCAAGAAGGCGGTCGAAATCGAAGCACATGCTTTCAGTAAAAGCGCCGAAGAAAAGATACAGGCGGCCGGCGGAAAGGCGATCCGGATATGATGAAAAGTTTTCAAAGTGTGTTTAAAATCCCCGACCTCAAGTATCGGATTTTGTTCACGCTGGGCATCCTGGTCCTCTACCGGATCGGCTGTCATCTGCCGACTCCGGGGATCAATGCCGAAGCGCTGTCAGAGTTCTTCGAACAAAGCCGCAACACCCTTTTCGGCCTCTACGATATTTTTGCAGGAGGGGCTTTCAGCAAGGCGGCCGTTTTCGGACTGGGAATCATGCCCTATATTTCGGCGTCGATCATCATCCAGCTGCTGGGTGCGGTCATCCCCTATTTCCAGCGGCTCCAGAAAGAGGGTGAAGAGGGGCGCAAGAAAATCACCCAGCTCACCCGATATGGCACCGTCTTTATCGCGGTGATGCAGGCCCTCGGCGCGAGCCTCTTTCTCGAGAATCTTCCGATCACCCGATCGGGTATTCCCGCCGTTCCCCATCCGGGAATCGGGTTCAAGCTGCTGGTCATGATCACCATGACGGCCGGCACCGTCCTCATCATGTGGATGGGTGAGCAGATCACGGAACGGGGTATCGGCAACGGCATTTCACTGATCATTTTTGCGGGAATCATCGAGCGGTTTCCGACAGCCATACTCGCCGAGGTGCAGCAACTGGCAGCCGGCAACCGCCACCTGATCGCCGAAATCTTTATTTTCGCCCTGCTTTTCGGGATCATCATGTCCGTCGTGCTGGTTACCGAGGGCACGCGCAAGATTCCTGTTCAGTATGCGAAACGGGTTATCGGACGAAAGATTTACGGCGGCCAGTCCACATTCATCCCGATAAGGGTCTCCGGTTTCGGCGTGATGGCGATTATCTTCGCGAATTCGTTGATGTTCGTTCCCCAAACTGTCGGGCAATTTTTTCTGAACAACGAGTTCGTTCAAAATCTCATCTCCTATTTTGACATGGAGTCGCCGGTTTACTGGTTTTTCCTGGGCATCCTGATCTTGTTTTTCACATATTTTTATGCCGCCATCGCCTTCAATCCCGTGGATGTGGCGGAAAACATGCAGAAGCAGGGTGGATTCATCCCGGGCGTCCGACCGGGCAAGAAAACGGCCGATTATATCGATCATGTACTTTCGCGGGTCATGTTTCCGGCCGCCCTGTTTTTTGCGGTGATCGCGATTTTCCCTTTTTTCGTGAGTAGGTATCTGAATGTATCTCCGATTTTCTCACAGTTCTTCGGCGGAACGAGTCTGCTCATCATGGTGGGCGTCGCGCTCGATACACTGCAGCAAATCGAATCCCATCTGTTGATGCGGCATTACGACGGTTTCATGAAGACGGGTCGCATCCGCGGCAGGCGCTGAGAGACGAGAAGTTTAGATTATTGAGGAACGTTTTGGCACAGAAAAGAATGGTCCTGCTGGGTGCGCCCGGTGTGGGTAAAGGAACACAGGCCAAGAAACTTCAGGAGGTTTTCAACCTCGCCCATATTTCAACGGGAGACATGTTGCGGGATGCGGTCCGGCAGGGAACCGACTCCGGCATCAAGGCCAAAGAGTACATGGAAAAGGGTGAACTCGTGCCGGACGATCTGATCATCGATCTGGTCGATGAACGTCTCGGAAAGGATGATTGTCAAGAGGGTTTTATCCTTGACGGGTTTCCCCGCACCGTCATCCAGGCCGAGAAACTGGATATGCTGCTCCGAAAGCGTGGTATCGGACTCGATGACGTGGTTACGATCGACGTTCCGAACGAAGCCATTATCCTGCGTCTTTCAAAAAGACGCGTATGTGATACATGTGGATACGTACTGGAGTCTGATGAAGCAAATCCGGGCGATCCCTGTCCGAAATGCGGCGAAGGCACGGTGATACGCCGCAAAGACGACGGGCCGGAAAGCGTCCGTCGCAGGCTCGAAGTCTATGATGAGAAAACCCGTTCTCTGATTCAGTATTACGACGGACGCCGGTTGCTCAAAACCGTGGATGGGACGGGCAGTCCCGCGACTATTTTTGATCGTCTGGTCGGAACGCTCGGGCTGGCCTGAGGGTTCGAATGATATCCCTTCGGGAAGCATGGGAAATCGAAAAGCTTCGCCAGAGTGCCCGGCTTCTCGCAGCCGCGTTTCACGAGGTCGAAAAGCACATTGCCCCGGGCGTGCCGACCGAAACGCTCGATACACTGGCCGATGAAGCAATTCGTTCGGGCGGAGGCCTGCCGGCTTTCAAGGGGTACAACGGCTTTCCCGCATCGGTCTGCACGTCTCTCAATGCGGTTGTGGTGCACGGCATACCGGGCAAAGAGGAATTGAAACCGGGAGACATCCTGAGCCTGGATATCGGCGTGTTGCTCGACGGGTATTTCTCCGATGCCGCGAAGACCTATGCGATCGGCGCGGTGGACGAAACAAAAAAACGCCTGATGGAAACGACACGCAAGGCGCTCCACCGGGGCATCAAGAAGTGCCGCGAAGGAATGCGTTTATCGGATATCTCGCATGCCATTCAGGCGACGGCAGAGGCGGATCATTTTTCCGTGGTCCGGGCGCTGGTCGGGCACGGCATCGGGACGGCGCTTCACGAAGAGCCGCAGATACCGAATTACGGCGCACCGGGACAGGGACCGAAACTCCAGGCGGGAATGGTTCTGGCCATTGAGCCCATGATCAATGCGGGAACCCATTCGGTCGAGATTCTCAAAGACGGCTGGACGGTTGTGACCCGGGATCGAGAGCCGTCCGCCCATTTTGAACATACGGTTCTGGTCACGCAGGGTAAACCTGAAATACTAACCATGGGGATTGAGGAGAGACAGCCGGAATGAGTAAAGAACAGGCCGTCCGTGTGGACGGCACCATACTCGAGACCCTTCCCAATGCGATGTTCAGGGTTGAACTGGAAAGCGGTCACAGGGTCCTCGCCCATGTTTCGGGGAAAATGCGGATGCATTTTATCAAGATTCTGCCGGGTGACAAGGTGACAGTCGAACTGTCCCCCTATGACTTGACGCGGGGACGGATTGTATATCGTTATAAATAATAATGGGTGACGCATCATGAAAGTCAGGGCTTCGGTTAAAAAGATATGTGACAAATGTAAAGTGATCAAACGACGCGGCGTGCTGCGTGTTATCTGTGAGAACCCGCGCCATAAACAGCGTCAAGGTTGATCCGGGAAGATATTTTTAATCAAGAAGGAGGCAAATTGGCTCGTATTGCAGGGGTGGATCTTCCCAAAGAAAAACGGATTGAAGCGGCATTGACCTATATTTTCGGGATCGGTTTTTACAGATCCAGGAAGATTCTGGAAAAGGCCGGCGTCAGTCCCGATATACGGGTGAAGGCGCTGGCAGACGCCGATGTCGCGAAAATCCGGTCCGTGCTCGACAGCGACTATAAGGTGGAAGGGTCTTTGCGGGCGGAAGTGACGATGAATATCAAGCGGCTCATGGATGTCGGCTGTTATCGCGGACTTCGTCACCGTCGCGGATTGCCGGTAAACGGACAACGGACTCGAACCAATGCACGGACCCGCAAGGGCCGCAAGAAGACCGTCGCCGGAAAGCGCAAGAAATAGGCTGAGAACAAATAGACGACAGAAAAAGGAGAATCATATTGGCACCGCCGAAACGCAGTCGCAAGAAAAAAAAGGAGAAGGTCGAATCGGAAGGCCAGGCCCATATCAAGGCCACTTTCAACAATACGACGGTGACGCTGACCGACAATTACGGCAATGTCATTTCATGGGCCACGGCAGGACGGGTGGGATTCAAGGGAGCCCGGAAGAACACCCCGTTCGCCGCGCAGCTCGCCGCACAGAGTTGTGCGAAGGAAGCCATGGATCTCGGCCTCAAACGGGTCAGTGTGATGGTGAAGGGACCGGGAGGCGGGCGGGAGGCGGCGATCAGATCCTTGCAGGCATCGGGTATCGAGGTCGTGGCCATCAAGGACGTCACGCCCGTTCCTCACAACGGATGCCGCCCCCCCAAACGAAGAAGAGTGTAACCAGAAGCGACGAGGAATCTTGAATGGCAAAATATAACGGGCCGGTCTGCAAGCTTTGCCGCCGTGAAGGCGAGAAGCTTTTTTTAAAGGGCGAACGATGCCTGTCCGGCAAATGTTCTGTAGAAAAGAAGGCCTATCCGCCCGGCCAGCATGGGAAAACAAGACGGATCAAACTCAGTGATTACGGGATGCAGTTGCGGGAGAAACAGAAAATCAAACGGCATTACGGACTCCTGGAATCCCAGTTCCGTCTGGTGTTTGACCGGGCAAACCGCAAGAAAGGCATCACGGGTGAGAACATGCTCAAAATGCTGGAGAGCCGGCTCGACAACATGGTCTTTCGTCTCGGCTTCGCCGGGTCGCGGAGACAGGCCCGCCAGCTCGTGCGGCATCGTCATTTTACGGTCAACGGAAAATTGGTGGACATCCCCTCTTTCGAGGTGCGTCCGGGAGATGTGATCGCGGTACAGGAGTCGAGCCGGAAAATGCCCGCCATCCATGAGGCGATGCGGCGTATCCGGGAAGGCCAGCTTCTGCCGTGGTTGCAGCTCGACAAGGCGAAAATGGAGGGGTCTCTTCTCGAACAGCCGAACCGGGCGGATATCCCGATCACGTTCAACGAGAACCTGGTCGTTGAACTTTACTCGAAGTAATTCTTTAACCTTTCGAGGATTTTTTAATGAATCGGATAACCTTACAAATGCCAGAAGGGGTCGAACGGGACGAGGCCAGTTATTCCAGTACATTCGGCAGGTTCATCGTTCAACCCCTGGAACGCGGATTCGGCGTCACCATCGGCAATGCGTTTCGTCGCGTTTTGCTGTCTTCGCTTCAGGGTGCCGCAGTCACCCATGTCCGGATCGATCATGTACAACATGAATTCTCGATCATCCCCGGCGTGGTTGAAGACATGTCCGAAATTATCCTGAATCTCAAACAGGTCCGGCTCAAACTGATCAACAAACGGCCCGATCGCATCCTGATGCATCTCAAGGGTCCGTGTGATTTCCGGGCCGGAGATCTTCAGAAGGAGAGTCCGGATTTCGAGATTTTAACGCCGGACCTCCTGATCGCGACCCTGAATGAGGATGCGGATTTCAATATCGAACTCCGGATCGGACGCGGGAGAGGGTATGTGCCCGCCGAAGAAAACAAACTGCCGGACCAGCCGATCGGAACCATTTCCATTGATTCGATTTTTAATCCGATCGTGAAGGTTAACTATATCGTTGAGAATACCCGTGTCGGGCACCGCACGGACTATGAACGGCTGATCCTTAATGTCTGGACGGACGGAAGCGTAACGCCGGACGATGCGCTGACCTATTCCGGGCAAATTTTGAAGGACCATATCGAGCAGTTTATTTCTTTCGAGGTGCAGCCTGAACATGAAGAGATATCAGAGATAGACGAAGATGCCCTGCGCATCCGCAAGTTGCTCAAGATGAGTGTGGATGAACTGGAACTGTCTGTCCGTTCCCATAATTGTCTGAAGGCGGCCGATATTCAGAGTATCGCGGATCTGGTGCGCCGGGATGAACAGGAAATGCTGAAATTCCGGAACTTCGGACGGAAATCCCTTCAGGAACTCTCCAAGATACTCGAAGAAAAGGGACTTTTTTTCGGAATGGATGTGGAAAAATATTTAAAGGGCGATGCGTCCTAGAGATCGTATGCGAGGAGAAACGAATTTATGAGACACCGGAGAACGGTTCCCAAATTGAGCCGGACGGCGCCGCATCGAAAGGCCCTGATGGCGAATCTGGCCTCCGCCCTGTTCGAGCGGAAGCATATACGGACCACGGAAGCCAAGGCCAAGGCGGCCCGACAGGTATCCGAAAAGCTGATTTCACTGGGGAAAAAGGGCACATTGCATGCCCGCCGTCTTGCATTCAAGCAGCTCAGGCAGAAGCGGGCCGTCCAGATTCTTTTCGATGAAGTCGCGCCCCAGTATATGGATCGCCCGGGCGGGTATACGCGTGTCGTAAAGCTGGGACAGCGTCCGGGAGACGGGGCGCCTATGGCGGTGCTTGAACTCGTCGGTTTCGAGACCGCCGTCAAGAAAAAGAAACAGAAAGATGCGGCCGCCGCAGCAAAAGAAGACAAGAAGAAAGAAGACAAGAAGAAAAAAGAGAAAAAAGGGCAGAAAACAGATCAGGCGGAAGAGGTAGCCGAAGCATCCAAATAAAACACAGCATACAGTCACGGGGCGGTTTTTGGGGCAGTCTTAGAGATTGCCCCTTTTTATTTTAAAGAGGGGTGTTTTGGTTTGAGAGTGATCGGGGAGGGATCCCGGGGTGCTGAAGAAAAACAGGTCGGCCACGGTCAGGCCGATCGATTGTCTGAGGGGCTTCCAGTTCTCACGGTAGGCCTCATTGTCTACGGAGGTTCCTTTTTCATCCTTGTTGACCACGCGCACCCGTTCGGGTTGGCTGCGGTTGATCATGAAGGGAGAATGGGTCGTAAACACGAGTTGGTTTTTGTCGGCTAGATTGTCGAGCAATCCGCTTAAATCCTTCTGGCCGGAGGGATGCAGGTGTGTTCCCGGTTCATCCAAAAGGAACAGGTATTCGTTCGCCCGGGCCATCGCGGTCGTGGCGATAAAATTAATATAGAAGGAGAGATACCACAAAAAGCCGTTGGAACGGGATTTGGGCGTATCATATACGGTGGTCGCATCGCTGAAATCGATATAGAGCAGGTCGCCGTTGACGCGCAATTTGATTTCCAGTGAGGGCTCCTGGGTCCAGACCTCACGGATATTCTGGGTGATGATCCGACCGGTTTCCTCCGTGGCGCGCCTGCCGCGTGTGGAGTCTTCGAAAATCAGTGCGGGATCCTCGACGCCTCCGATCTTGAGGAGATTCATCTCCGTCCTGAACTTGTCATGGTTGTTCCGCAGGTTGTCGAGGTTGACCTTGTCGCGGATGATCGGAATCGAATCGAAATACATGATTTTGGGGAGGAGAGAAAGCAGCGGTTTCACATTCCCGATCGCAAGCAGTTTGTCGTCCGTCTGAATCTTGAAATCCGTGAGATCGGGGCCTTCACGGAACAAAATGAACGAATCGACATTCCTGAAACCGTCGTACATCTTGATCAACTGGATCCGTTCTTCTTTCGTGAGGTTGATGAACTCGAGTCCGACTACGGGCGGTTTCCCTTCGTGATAGAAATCCGAATACTGGCAGGTCAGTTCATTCGTAAATTTGAGTTCTGAATGAAAGGATTCGACGGCTTTGAGTATGTTTGTTTTCCCGGACTCATTGGGTCCAATCAAGACGGTGACTTTCCTGTCGAGAGGAACGACGAGTTCGCGAATGGATTTGAAAGCTTTGATATGGACCCTGGATATGATCATGCTCCCTCCCTCAAGAATATGCTATAGAAAATACATGATTCAAACTAAAATGCAAGAGAAAAAATAAAATACAAGTGATAAAAAAAGGCCGGTTTCAGACCGGCCTTTTCACCCACTGTTGAAATTCAATACCTAAATCCGGCGGACAGGCGGATTTCCCGTCCGGGGCCCGGATATCCTTCGGTCAAGAAAACGGTTCGATCCGCGAGGTTGATCGCTTCCAGGCGTAGAGAGAGCGTAAACCGGTTTACCTTAAAATCTCTTCCGAGTTCGGCGTTCCAGAGGGAAATCCGGTCCATTTTGCGTCCGGGGGTATTGGCCGCATCGGCATACCGGTCACCCACGAGGCGAAGACTCAGCTGGAAGGAGAAATCATGCCAGTCTGCCCCCGCCGAGACGTCCCATTTATGGCGGGGGCGGTAGATTAACGCCTTCCCCCGAAAGGGTGAGCCCGGGGTCTCGTTTGTGGATTGCATCCGGGTGTATGCGATTTTCAAACGGAACCGGTCGCCGGGCAGGCGGCATGTCAGGGTGTTTTCGATACCGTGAATCCGTGCCTTGCCGACGTTCTCAGGGGACCAGACGAGACCGTCTTCGGATCCCCACTGGATCAGATTCCTGAAGCGGCTAGTGAAGAACATGGATTCCAGTCCGATCCAGGCCGCGCCGGATTTGCGGAGCGAGAAGCCGATATCCATCGTGTTCGCGGTTTCGGGCTTGAGGTCCGGGTTGCCCCTTGAGAACATGTCCTCCGGCCACCAGAGATCGTTGAATGAAGGCGCACGGTATGCATGACCCATGTTCGCGCGCAGGATCAGTTCCTCTTTCCCGCCGAGGGACAGGAGCAGGCCGAATCCGGGGCTGGTATGTTTTCCGATATCCGACAAACGGTCGTGCCGGATACCCGGGATCAGGCTGACCCCGAGTCCCGGCAGGATACGGCGGTTGATTTCAGCCTGGGCGAAGGCCCCGATCGTCCTCCGGTTCTGCCTGGAGAAGCGGGTGCTGTTGAGCCGGTTCTCACGTAATTCAGCCCCCGCGCTGATTTCGAAAGAATCGGCGACGCGGTAGCGTGCCCGTATTTCAGATCCGAGCGCGGTATTTTCATGGCGGTCCTTTTCCGGAACCCAGCCTTCGGGATCCCGGTATCGGTTGTCCCAGGTCTCCCCGTAGACCTGATGGACGAGCCCCAGACGTTCCGTCCATCGGTGATCGCCGCGCAGGGAGACGAGGGTCCGGGTTTCATGCCTCCGTGCCGCGGGAGTCGGGTAGGTGATCTGTCCAGCCACGCCACGCCGTGTGTCGTGCCTCTGAAAGACGGCCTGGAACCGGTGACGGATGCCGGGGGAATAAGCGCCTTTGAAAAGGAGGCTTTTCGATGCGGAATCGTTGTTCCCGCGGGTCCTAATGAGGCCCGTATCCGGGATCTTGAACCTGAAGTCGCCGTCGCTTTTTGTCTCACCGTACCCGAGAAACCAGGATAACGGGCCGACACGATGTCCCGCGTTCAGTGAGGCGGATCGCGTCCCGAATGAACCGATCATGGATTCGAAGCCACATGAGATTCCGTCACGGAAAGCGGCCTGCCGTGAAATCAGATGGATGATCCCTCCGACCGCGCCCGCGCCGTACAGCGCGGAACGGCCTCCGCGCAGTACCTCGATCTGTTCCAGGGCGCCCGCCGGAATGGTGTTCAAATCCACCCCCCCGCCCTGGGCGGAGTTCAGCGGGATGTCGTCCATCAAAATCAAAACGTGTTCCGTGCCCGCACCCCGGATCGACGGGGTGGAGACGCCGGCCAGGTGATCCGCGTTGTTTGTGAACAATCCGACCATTCCCGCGACGAGTTCGCCCGCCGTGGAAGCGGGCCGATCCGTCAGGCAAGACCGGGTGAGGATGTCGGTCGCCGCGGTGATTCGGGACTGCCTGCGTTCGTTCCGGGTCGCCGTGATCACGACCGGATCGATCCGAACGGCGGCGGGTTGGAGCCGGACATCCCGGCGAAGTGGGCCGGAGACCGAGACTTCCAGACGAGCCTTCCGGTATCCCAACACGGACACGACGAGGATCTGATCTCCGGCGGGTACATTCCGGAGTGCGAAGAATCCGCCGTCCCCCGAGGCGGCGCCGATGCCTTTGTTTTCGAGGTACACGTTCGCGTCCGGAATGGGACGCCCGGTCGATTCGTCCAGGACAAGGCCGGTGATCGTCGTGGTCTGCGCGATGAGGGACGAAGAGAGTAAAAGGATGAGGAGAATGTTGAGCGACAAAGACTGGGATTTCATGGATTCCTCCTGCTTTCCCGCGAAAGCGGTTAGGGATGACGGGATGATCCTCGGTATCCTGGCTGACGGCTCGAGCCTACTCGCCGGGCCTTCCCGTCCGCCTGAGGCGGTCAGTGGCACGATCCGGTTTTCGTCGCCGATCACAGTAGCGGGGCTGCTCCCGATTTCCCGGGGCTGTATGCGAAGTCCTGAAACGGTCATTGCGGGTATCTTTGGGCGAAGCGCTCTCATCGCTTTTTGGGCGTCAATCCGGAGATTGCCGCTTCGCACCTCGCAACGACAAAGAAGGGACTGATGATACAGCCCGGGGGCACGGTGTTCCCGAAGAGAATCCCGATTTCTGGTCAACATACAAAAACAGATCTTAAGTCCGGAGAACCTCCTTTCTTTTTCAACGCATCGCCGGAAACCCAATGCATATTTTGACGGGCCGGCCGGATGAACGAGACCCAATATCCCGTCCGATTCCTTCCAGGACGACATCGATCATCCCGCGTCACTCGCGACGCAGGATTCGACGAACGGGGCCGCGAGGCGCCGGAACGCCTCCATCTCCTCTTTTCCAAGAGGAGAGAGCCGCGAAAAATCCGGGGCGTACGTCGGGAATCCGGACAGGTTTTGGAGGACGTAACGTCCCGCCCCTGAAATCAGGGTGAGCATGGATTCGAACACGTCCCGGGTGTGGAAGCCGGGTATGAGCGTCGTCCTGAATTCGTACGGGATTTCCGATTCCATGATCAGCCGGATGCTTTCGAGTATCCGCGAGAAATCAATCGACCTTCCCGTGATGCGGGAGAACGATCCGTTCGGCGCCTTGAGGTCCATCGCGACGTAATCGATCCGTTTCTCCCGGATCAACGGCCCGAGACGGTCCGGGAGCGTGCCGTTCGTGTCGAGCTTGACCGAAAAACCCAGCGCCCTGGCATCCTCCATGGCCGATGCCAGGCCTTCCTGGAGCAGCGGTTCGCCGCCGGTGAAGACCACGCCGTCGAGTTTGCCCGGCCGTCCTTTGAGGAATCCGAGCACGTCGCGCCATGCGAGCGCGGCCGGTTTCTCCTCCGGTATCAGTTCCCCGTTGTGACACCAGGGGCATCTCAGATTGCACCCCTGCGTGAAGACCACCGCGGCGATCCGGTCCGGGAAATCGATCAGGGAGAGCCTCCGGAGTCCCCCGATTTTCACGGTGCGACCGCGGCTTCCACGGTTTCGGCGGTTTGATCCGAAACCACCCTGAACACGCGCCGGTCGCTGAATTCCGATTTCTTGCCCACGTTCCAGTGGTGGACGGGGCGCAGGTAGCCGACGACCCGGGAGTAGACTTCCGTGACGCCGCCGCAGTCGGGGCAGCGGGTCTGTTCGCCCTTGATGTATCCGTGTTCCCGGCAGACGCTGAAGGTCGGCGTCAGGGTGAAATAGGGGAGGCGGTAGGCGGATGCGACGCGCCGGACGAGCCGTTTGGCCGAACGGATGCCGGGCAGGCGCTCCCCGATGAATCCGTGGAACACCGTGCCGCCGGTGTAGAGGGTCTGGAGTTCGTCCTGGAGATCCAGCGCCTCGAAGAGATCGTCCGTGAAGCCGACGGGGAGCTGGCTGGAATTGGTGTAATAGGGGTTCGCCCCTTTCCGGTACTCCGCCTCATTGGCGCAGAGGATGTTGGGGTATTTCTCCTTGTCCATCATGGCGAGCCGGTACGAGGTGCCCTCGGCCGGTGTGGCTTCCAGATTGTAGACGTTGCCCGTCTCTTCCTGCACGGACAGGAGGCGTTCGCGCATATGGGACAGCACCTCCACGGCGAAGGCGCGTCCGATGTCCTCGCCGAGATGCTTGCCGAGGAAATTCAGGCAGGCCTCGTTCATCCCCACCAAACCGATCGTGCCGAAATGGTTGGTCCAGTACCCGCCGGTCGCGGCCCTGATGTCGGACAGATAATGGCGGGCGTAGGGATAGAGATCGGCGTCCGTGAAGGTTTCCAGGATCTTCCGTTTGTTTTCCAGGCTGTCGACGGCCAGATCCATCAGGTGGTCGAGCCGGGAGAAAAAATCGGATTTGTCCAGCGCGAGAAATCCGATACGGGGCAGATTCAGGGTGACCACGCCGATGGAGCCGGTCAGGGGATTGGCGCCGAAGAGGCCGCCGCCGCGTTTACGCAGCGTCCGGTTGTCCAGCCTGAGACGGCAGCACATCGAACGGGCGTCCTCGGGGTTCATGTCCGAATTGACGAAGTTGGAAAAATAAGGGATGCCGTATTTGGCGGTCATCTCCCAGATGGGGTCGAGCCGTTTGTCCTCCCACGGGAAATCCTTCGTGATGTTGTATGTGGGGATCGGGAAGGTGAAGACGCGCCCCAGCGCGTCCCCCTCGGACATCACCTCCGCGAAGGCCCGGTTCAGGATGAAGAGTTCTTCCTGGTACTCCCCGTATGTCGTTTCCCGGGGTTCGCCGCCGATGATCACGGGCTGGTCCGCCAGGAATCCGGGCACGGTGAGATCCAGGCTGATGTTGGTGAAGGGCGTCTGAAATCCCACCCGCGTCGGCACGTTGATGTTGAAGACGAATTCCTGGAGGGCCTGCTTGACCTCCTGTTCCCGGAGGCCGTCGTGCCGGATGAACGGGGCGAGGTAGGTGTCGAAATTGCTGAAGGCCTGCGCGCCGGCGGCCTCGCCCTGGAGGGTGTAGAAGAAGTTGACGATCTGCCCCAAGGCCGTCCTCAAATGTTTGGCGGGACGGCTTTCGACCTTGCCCTGGGCGCCGCGGAATCCTTCCCTGAGGAGCTGGCCCAGATCCCATCCCACGCAGTACACGGCCAAAATGTTGAGATCGTGGATGTGGAAGTCGCCTTTCAGATGCGCGTCGCGGATCTCCGCCGGATAGTTCTTGTTGAGCCAGTACTGGGAGGTAATCACGGAAGAGATGTGGTTGTTCAACCCCTGGATGGAGAAGGCCATGTTGCTGTTCTCGTTGACCCGCCAGTCGAGTTTCCCCAGATAGGAATCCACGATGTCGGTGCTGATGTGGGTCTTGATGTCGCGGATCCGGGCGTGCTGATCGCGGTAGAGGATATAGGCCTTGGCGGTTCTGCGATGGGGGGAGGCCATGAGCACGGTCTCCACCGCGTCCTGGATTTCCTCCACCTCGGGCACCCGGTTTTTGACGTGCCCGTCCAGATGACGCTGCACCTCGCGCGTGAGCCGCTGGGCGATGTCGATGTCGAATTCACCGGTCGCGCGTCCGGCCTTGAAGATAGCCACGGTGATCTTCGATGGGTCGAATTCGACGACCCGTCCGTCCCGTTTTCGGATTTGTGTGAACATGCGGCTCCTTTTCCGAGTTGTTTTAATCGAATACCGTCCAGCGGAGGCCGTAACGGAAGGCCCGTCCGGTTTGGGGGAAACCGTAGACCCGGAACTGTCCTGCATTGAGCAGGTTGTCCAGCTCCAGAAACACATCCGCGTGCTTCATCACGGTGAGAACGGCCTTGAGGTCGAAAATGACGCCGGGGTCTCCGGCGAGGACGGACTGATCCTGCACAAGCGCCCAGAATTCGCTGCGAAATCCGGCCGCCGCCTGCAGCCGGACTTTCAGATCCCCGCGGAAGAACACCTGAGACCAGGAGACCGCACCCCGTCCCCACACGGCGGGCCGTTCCTGGAGGAAATTCCCGCCGCCGTCCACGGCGCGGAGATAGTTGACCACACCGGACAGCTCGATGCGGTGAAACGGTCCGGCCCGGAACATCGTCTCGATACCGCCGAACCGGGCCTTGCCCGAATTGACGAAACCGGGAGAGAGCGTGTCCGGATTAAACCGGATCCGGTCGCGCGTGTCCCGCATGAAAAAACGCACGGTCGCGTCGAGCGGCGGCAGGGGGGTGAGGCGGATGTGGATGCCGGCCTGGTCGGACCGCTCGGGTTTCAGGGATTGATTTCCGAATGGCGCGGTCCCGAGATACCGGCGCCGGTATTCGTCCGGGGTTTCAGGGGGGCCGGCGGGAAGGGCGTATCCGGAGGTCTCCCCCAGGGACGGATGGCGGAAGCGGCGCGAGACGGAAAAGCCCGCCGACGCGGATGCGGAAGGCCGCCAGTCCGCGCTCAGGGCGGGGGAAAGGCGTGGCGCGTCCTCCATGAACCGGACGAGGACCAGGTCCGCCCGGGGAGAGACCGTTCCGTATTCCGGATCGATCCGTACATGGGCGGTCTGTTCGCGCGCGGTGAACTTTTTCCCGTCCCGTCCCGTCAGCCGGTTTTCCGAAAGCCGCAATCCCCAGCCGAGGGGCAGGCCGGCCTGCCGGGCGTCCTGGGACCAGTCGAGGGCCGTGCGTCCGACCGGCGTGCGCGACGGGGGCGGTCCTTCGGCCGTCTCCGGCCTGAAGAGATATTCCGAGCGGGCCATCTGGACGAGCAGGATGCTCTTCAGGTCCAGGACGGACGATTCCAGGGCCAGCCGCTGATCCCGGTGTGTGATCTTACGCGCGGGCCGGGAAAGCCGGGCCGAATGGTCCGGCAGGGTCAGGGCATGGGGCATGTCGCCCTCGTGTCTCCCGTCCATGATGTCGTACCTGAACCGGAGGCGCTCCAGAATCCGGTATGCGATCCGGGCGCGCACGCCCTGTTCCCTGTACGCGATGCCCGGGACGTCTTCCGCGAATTTTCTGAGTGTGACCGCGGAAGACAAAGACAGACGTGAAAAGAAAGTCTGGGCGAAGGCGATGTCCAGGTCGCTGTATCCGTTTCCCCCCGTCCGGTAGAGGAAGGTCGTCTCGGGCCGTTTCGGCTCCGGCCGCCGGGTGACGAGGTTGACCGCCGCGCCGATCTGGGACAGGCCGAAGGGATTGGTTTCCGGATAGATCTCGATCCGTTCGACCATTTCGGGCGGGATCCGGTTCAGGTCCACCGCTTCGGTCCAGGGCTCGGCGAGCGGCACGCCGTCCACGCACAGCACGGACTGTTCCGCCGGCGCTCCTGCGAACCGGAAGGGGGCGAACTGGCCGGTGAGTCCCAGATCGCGCACCCAGATCCCCGGGAGGAGTTCCAGGATGTCCGCGAAGCTCCTGTAGTTCCATCCGTCCGCCTCGGCCATGTCGATTTTCCAGACGAAATCGCCGCCGGGCGCCCGGGACGGAAAGGCGAGCAGCGCCGCGATGCCGAGGCGCCCCAGCCATTCGAACGGGCTGCTTTTCCACCTATTCATGGACGCTTCCCCGCAGCTCCGACGTCCATCCGAGACGGTCGAGACGGTTCAGGATGAACGGGACCAGCAGAAAGAAGAAAACCGTGTTGGTGATCATGTGCGTGACGTAGAATCCGAGCCCCTGGATCAGGCTGCCCCAGAAGAGGACGCGATGGTTCCCTGCGGTCAGCACATAGGCCAGGGTGGTCAAAAGGGCGTACAGGACGGTGAAGCAGAGGCCGCAGGCCGCGAACAGGAGGGCCGCCTTCCAGCCGATGCGGCGTATCCGCCGGCCCAGCACGCCGGCCACGCCTCCCACGATCGTGTAGGACAGGATCTGCGCGACAAAGAGGGGGGGCGGCGCCATGCCGTAGGGGTTGAGCATTGAATAGAGTCCGATCGCGATGCCGCCGACGGCGATGCCGGAAACCATCCCCGTCCAGTACCCTGAGATGAAGACGCCCGTGGTCAGGAGCTCGATGTTGGGGACGGCCGCCAACAGGTGTCCCAGCGCGACGCAGAGGGCCGCGAGCAGGCCGATGACCGGTGGATTGAAATGGGGGGATTTCATGGCAAGCCGGCCGCGGACGGCGGCGTCCTTTCCTTTCGTTGTCCTTCCCGCGCAGGTACATCCAGCCGACAGGCAGGTCTCCTGGCTTTCCCGGTTCGGATCGCCTTCCCGTCCGCCTGAGGCGGACAGTGGCGGAATGCATCCGTCCACAAATCGGGATCACAGTTGCGGGGCAGCTCCCGAATCGCCGCCTCTGTGCGTTCATCGGGCGGTTCACGGGATTCCCTATTCTTCCGGCGCCATGGCCGGACACCTGTCGTGTGAATCAATATAGGGATTCGGGCCGGCGGAGTCAAGCGGTTTTTAGACAAAATACGGGATCAATGTGGCGAGGTTTTACAAGATATAGTCGTTCCTGTCCGACCGTGGACAAACGGGGGGAAAGGATGGATAGAAGATTGCCCACGGAAAACACGAAATGATATGAAAAATATAAAAGGCTGACGCCTTTAACTCCACAGGCCGGGAGAAGAGTTCATCCGTCAGGGTTTTGCGGGGCGGTTCAGGGATCCGCGTTACGGATGCACGTTTTCATCCGGAGGGCGTTCCCGTCGGTCGCGAAAAGGACGGCGCCGTGTTTGTCCGTTCGCACGATTTCGGCACCGGCCGAGCGGAGACGGTCCAGCGTCTCCGGCGCGGGATGCCCGTGGCGGTTCCGCGCGCCGACCGAGACGACGGCGTAATCCGGGGCCGCGCGCTTTACAAATCCGGGAGACGACGAGGTGCGGCTGCCGTGATGGCCGGTCTTGAGCACCGCCGCCCCGAGATCCGTATACCGGTTCATCAGATGTTTCTCCACGGCGATTTCGGCGTCCCCCATCATCATCAACACGGTTTTCCCGTAGACGATCTGAAGCACGATCGACTGGTTGTTCACGGCGCCGGCCCGGTTTTGCGGCTTGCCTTTGAAGCGCGGCTCCGGGTTCAGGATGCGGATCTTCACGGCCGGGACGAGGACGAGCGAATCCGGCGCGGTCACTTCCTGTACGGGGATTCGCTTCCTCTCCGCGGTCTCCAGGAATGTTTCGTAGGCCGCGGAACGGAATTCGGTTCCGGCGATCAGGATCCGTCCGACCCGGAACCGTTCCATGATCGCAGGCAGACCGCCGACATGGTCCAGGTGCGGATGGGTGAGGACGAGCGCGTCGATCCGGCGGATGCCTTCCCGGATCAGATACGGCGCGATGATCCGGGCCCCGCAGTCGAAACGGCCGTCCGCCGGGCCGCCGTCGATGAGCAGGGTCTTGCCCCGGGGCAGGCGGACGAGCGCCGCGTCACCCTGTCCCACGTCGAAATGGAGGACCCGCAGATTCCTGTATTCCCGGCCGGTCACCGCGGGCCAGACCGCGCAGTTCATCCAGGCCAGCAGGGCGAAGATCAGCCCCTTGCGCACGGTTTTCCGCTTCCATTCCCCGGCCAAGATCAGGGCCGTGATATAGATCAGGATCACGGGCCAGGAGGGCGTCGGGACGGACACGGCGAACCGTCCGGACCGGCCGAGCGATTCCACCGCCCAAACCAGTCCCCGGATGAGTGCCTGATTCAGTGCGGCGTAGGACAGGCCGATTTCCACGGAGAACGCGGAAAAGAAGAGGGAGGCGAATCCGAGCAGCACGATCAGTCCCGCAACCGGCACGGCCGCCAGGTTGAAGAGCCATCCGAGAAGGGGGAGCCGGTTGAAAACCGAAACCGCGACCGGCAGGGTCCCCGCCTGCGCGGCCAGCGAGACGAAAAGCAGCCCCGTGATTCCCCGAATCCAGGGATGCCGGCCCAGGAAACCGGGGGGTGCGGCCGAACGGACCGCCCCGTCCAGTTTCGGATAGAGATAGAGGATTCCCATCACCGCGGTGAAGGAGAGGAGGAAACCCGGGTCGAACAGCCGGGCAGGTTTCGGGAGCAGCAGGATCAGGGCGGCGGCGCCGACCGTGTTGAAGGGGGAGGCCCCCCGGTCGATCAGCAGGCCGGTCAGATAGATGGACGCCATCAGGGCGGCGCGCACCACGGGGGGGCGGGCCCCGGTGATCAGGGCGAAGGCGGCCAATCCCGAGATGACGAGCAGGGTCTCCGCGGTTTTCGGCAGGCGGCACATCCCGAAGAGCAGGCGCAGGATGAGGACGATGAAACCCGTGTGCAGGCCGCTGACCGCGAGGATGTGGATGATGCCGGTTTCGGCGAAGGCCTCTTCCGTGTCCGCATCCATTTCCGTGCGGTCGCCCGCGAGCAGGGTGCGCATCAGGGGGCGGCCGGATTCCGGATAGAGCCGGTCGATCCGGGCGAGGATCCGGCGCCTGGCCGGGAAGATGACCCGGCGGAGGAGGGGGGAGCCGGAATGTCCCGCGAGAATTTCCGCGCCGTCCGCTTCCGGAACGGTGAGGATTTTCCTGATCCCCTGCCGCTCCAGCCAGGCCCGGTAGTCGAACCCGCCCGGATTGCGGCGCGGCGGGGGACGGGTCAGCCGTCCGGTGACCCGGATCCGGTCGCCGTATCCGAAGCGGCTCCCCGGACTTTTCCGGAACCGGACCAGCACCCGTCCCCGGACCGGGCGTGCTGTGTCCTTCAGGATGATCCTTTCCGGCTCCAGTTCCATCGTGAAGCGGTCCGGCCGGATTTCGGGGTCCGATGCCGGGAATCCTTCCAGCGCGCAGTCGAGGGAATCGGGCAGGGCCGCGACATGGCCGCTCACCGGACGGCCTGTCGCCGTTCCGTAGCGCAGTGCGCCGAGTACGACGAGGGCGGAAACGAGGACGGCCTGGTTCAGGCCCCGGGCCTTCCATCGTCCGGGGAGGGAACGGATCAGGACCAGTCCGGCCAGTACGGGCCAAGCCCATGCCGGAGAGAGGCGGGCGAAATGCGCCGCGCAGATTCCGGCCGCGACGAGGATGGCGGCCTTGAAGGCGGGGATGTGATTCATCGGTCCGGGAATTTTTACAAATGAATGATTCGGATGCGGCGCGGCGGATGCGGATTCGGGAAACCGGATCGGACTTTTCCGGGGTCCGGCTTTTTCATGATACGAATTTTTTGGGACCGGGGAAAGGATTTTTTTCCGCCCATCGTTTTTTCTGTCCCGGGGCGTGATGATTCTGACCGTCCAGTATGCCCGTCCCGGACGCAGAATCAAGAAAGGATGCCCGTCCCGAAACCGAACACCGGCGGTTGTCCGGGAAATCATCGGGAAGACAGGATGTCATCGGGAAATCACAGGGACTGTTTAAAAAATATCAATCGGGCTTTTCCGGAAATCAGGCGAAAGGATGCGAAAAACCCGGCGAATATTTCAAAAAACTCGACGAGTTATACGAAAAACTCGGCGAATAAATTCAAAAACTCGACGAATATTCTACAAAACTCGACGAATATTTTCAAAAACTCGGCGAATATTTTACAAAACCCGGCGAATGTCATCGAAATCCACCCTGATTCTTATTACACTTCAACGGACGGTTTGTGAATTTCTCCGTAGATATCGGATCCCGGCAGGCGGCCGCCCGGTTGCGCCTGCCGCTTCTTTCATTCCATCGAAAAAGAGCGCGCCATGAACCTGACAGACCATAATGCCCGGTTGCCGCGGCTGAGACCGGACGACCCCGTGGAAACCCGGGAGATCATGAACGAAATCAGCATGCGGTCCGGTCTGGTTCCGGCCGATGTGGTCGCGGTGATTTACGAACTGAGCGCGAATCTCCTGAACAGCTGCCGGAACGCCCGGCCCCTCCGGCTGTAGGGGGTCGGGATGTTTGCGCCGACCGTCCGGCTGGACGGCACGATCCGCATCCGGTTCAGGCCCGACACAGGCGGTTGCTGAAGGAGCTGAACCGTTCCAACAATCTGAAGAGAAAAATCACCCACCGCCAGAATCCGGGCAAGTCCCTCGGGGAGCTCGGAGGGGAGTGATGTGACGCGTGACGGGCGGAAAGCGGAAAGCTGAAAGCAGAAAGCAGAAAGCAGAAAGCAGAAAGCGGAAAGCGGTAGAAGGGCAAGAGGCGATGGGCGAGCGAGGGGGGGCAGTATCCTGATTGCTGAACCCGAAACCAAGAACCGATCATCCCGTTTCCAGGGCCTGTCGCGTTCCAAGATTCACTCCAATCATGATATTTCCGTCGGGGGTTCGGCGGAGAGGAAAATGATCCGCGGCTTTTTTTGCTTGACATTGGGTGATGATTTTTATATTATAAAATCAATTATATTCACAATCCGTTGAACATCCGGTTGTACCGACACCCCGCGCCGATTCTCGGGCATGCCGAAGGAGAAGGCCGCATGGGCGGTGGAGTGTTTCCGAATACACAGTCCTTGAAACTGATGGACCGCGTACGGGCCGAGATCCGGATGCGCCATGATTCGCTGCGCGCCGAACAGGCCTGCGTCCGGCGGATCGGCCGGTACATCCGCTTCCACGGCATGCGGCATCCCGAGACGCTCGGCGAAGATGAAATCCATCAATTCCTTTCCCGCCTCGCCGTGGAGGAGAATGTCTCGGCCTCGACCCAGAACCAGGCCCTCTGCGCACTCGTCTTTTTGTACAAGCAGGTACTGAGAACCGAACCCGGCGATTTCGGGGACCTCGTGTGGGCGAAGAAGGCCAAACGCATCCCCGTGGTCTTCACCCGGGAAGAGGTCCGAGCCGTCCTCGGCCGGATGAACGAGCCCTACCGGATGATGGCCACGCTGCTCTACGGCGAGGGCCTCCGCCTGATGGAGTGCATGCGCCTGCGGGTCAAGGATGTGGATTTTAACTATAACCAGATAACCGTCCGCGACGCCAAAGGGGGCAAAGACCGGATCGCCCCGCTGCCGCAGAGACTCGGTGAACCCCTGAAAGCGCATCTCGAAAGGGTCCGGAAAATCCACAACAAGGATCTGGCCGAAGGCTTCGGAAGCGTCTTTCTGCCCGACGCGCTCGAAAGGAAATATCCGAAGGCCGCGTCCGAACGGGGGTGGCAGTACGTCTTCCCCGCGAGCCGGATCTCCACGGATCCCCGGACCGGGATCCGGCGGCGCCACCATGCGGACGGAACCGTGCTGCAGCGGGCCGTCAAATCCGCCATCCGCAAGGCGGAGATTCCCAAACACGCCGGGTGCCACACCCTGCGCCATTCCTTCGCGACGCATCTTCTGGAGGACGGATACGACATCCGCACCGTGCAGGAACTTTTCGGCCACAACGACGTGAAGACGACCATGATCTACACCCACGTGCTGCAGAAAGGCGGACTCGCGGTCAAAAGCCCGGCGGACGCGTTATGATGAAGGCGCAGAAAACCCTGATGCCCGGCGAACCGGGAACCAGACTCGCGACGGACAAATACGGAGAAAGGCTGCTCTGTGTCCGGTACCGGATCGATCAGAACACACTCAGAAAATACAAGACCGTCGAGTTGATTGAAGCAGAGGTGCATCCCATACGGAAAACCGGAAGAACCCCCGTGAACAAAAAATTACGGATTCGGATACATCCCAAGGAAGTGCATCTGCGCAGGGTGGTCAAGGCCGCCGGCGGGAAATGGGATGCAGAAAAGCAGGCGTGGATACTGCCGTACCGGGAGATCAAGAATCTCGGACTGGAAAAACGGATCGTACCCAATAAACAACATTTAGAATTTTATCTTTCGTTGAGCCAAAAAGAAGGGCTCAGTCTCAAGCTTGAATCGAAGTTCAATTAAGGCTTCGTTAAATCAGGCTTCGTCGCTCAATGAATGATAAAATTCTAAATGTTATATGTATTTTGTTTGTTGAAAAATAACAAGTGATATAATATCATATTGTAATTTAGTTATTTGATTTAAACCTATACAGAAAATGAAAAACTTACCATACGATGAGTTGAAAAGAAAATATGTCAATCTGCTTGAGGAGAATAGAAAACTTAAAGCAAGACTCCGTGATATAACGAACAATTCTGTAAAGACTATTTCCCACCATTCTTCCGTCCAAGAAAATGAAACATTATTCAGCCAGGCTGAAAATACAACATTTAATTTGAATTCAGATGCAGAATTTAGTAAAAACATCACCAAAGTCACATGCCCTGTTACCAAGTATTCCCAAAGTAATGAAAAAATTGCTCTCTTTATGTCGCTGTTTACAGGAAGAACTGATGTTTATGCAAAAAAATGGCGGAATAAGAAAGGATATTCAGGGTATAGTCCGGTTTGCTTGAATGAGTGGGTGCCAGGGCTCTGTCTTAAACCAAAAGGGAAGTGCTCAAAATGCAAGGACCAGGCGTTTGATACTCTAACCGACTTGGTCATTGAAAAACATTTACAGGGTGAATACGTCATCGGTATTTATCCGATGCATCCTGATGAAACTTGCCGTTTTTTAGCCATTGATTTTGATAAGCAGGACTGGAAGTATGATATTGCGATCATTCGAGACATCTGCTCTGAATTCAACATTCCAATTGCAATAGAACGCTCACAATCTGGTAATGGCTGTCATGCCTGGTTTTTCTTTGAACAAAATCTCCCTGCCGTTCTGGCGCGAAAATTCGGTACTTCTTTGCTTACATGTGGAATGAGCAGGCGACATGAAATATCGTTTAAGTCCTACGACAGATTGTTCCCAAATCAAGACACCCTGCCAAAGGGTGGTTTCGGCAATTTGATTGCTTTGCCACTGCAAAAAATTGCCAGAGAAAATGGTAATTCGGTTTTCATTGATGAAAACTTCATGACCCATAATGATCAGTGGCGGTTTCTGTCAGGCATCCAAAGACTAATGAAAAATGACGTGACTTCGATCATTACGAAATTGACCGGGGGGGATGATCTGGGTTTATTAAAAGAGGATGCGTCAGAGTCAAAACCGTGGAAAAAACAATCTATTGCTCTTGGCAGTCAGGATTTTCCCGAAACGGTGACAATAGTCAAATCCGGCATGCTGTATATTGAAAAGGACGGATTGAGCCAGAAGGCGTTGAATACACTTAAAAGTTCCTATATTAAAAATATAGCCTCCTCGCTACAAATACCGTATATTGGTATTAGTTAAATTAATAACCGTAGTCGAGGAGGCGTTATG
>DSAP01000139.1 GCA_011046415.1 bacterium
AAATTGAGCCGTGTTATCAAGGATTTCTTTCTTCTGACCAAAATTCGGGGGCCTTCAAACAGGAAGAATATCAACCCTGCGCAACTTGTTCCGGCAATTTAATGATTTTTGGGGGATACCCTGCATTCTGTTTGTTGCTTGCATTTCGGGTGAATTGATTGTATATTTACTACTTAATCTTTTGGTTTGATTAAAACGGATTGGACGTTGGGGAAAATCATCGCCATCGCAAATCAGAAGGGCGGAGTCGGCAAGACAACGACCGCAATCAACGTGTCTTCATGCATCGCGGTCGCCGAAAAGCGCACCCTGCTGATCGATATGGATCCGCAATCCAATGCAACGAGCGGCCTGGGTGTCGACCACAAGAACATAGAAATCAGCACCTATGAGGTCATTTTAAAGAATGCGGACATCACGCAGGCGATCATCCAGACCGACATCAGATGTCTTCGGTTATTTCCCGGGAGCATCCGGCTTGTGGGGGCGGAAATCGAACTGGTCAACCTGATGGGCCGGGAAAAGGCATTACGGGACGTCCTCATCCCCATCCGGGATGAATACGATTATATTTTCATCGATTGTCCGCCTTCGCTCGGTCTGCTCACAATCAACAGCCTGACCGCCGCGGATTCCGTCCTGATTCCCATTCAATGCGAATATTACGCGCTGGAAGGTTTGAGCCAGCTTCTGAATACCATCCGGCTGGTTCAAAAAAACCTCAACCCTCCCCTGGAGATCGAGGGGGTGTTGCTGACGATGTTCAACAACCGTCTCAACCTGTCACATCAGGTGACCGATGAGGTCCGGAATTATTTCGGAGACCGGGTTTACAAGACGGTGGTGCACCGCAACGTGCGGCTGAGCGAGGCGCCGAGCTTCGGGAAGCCGGTTATCCTGTATGATGCCGTGTGTACGGGATCGGAACAGTATATGAATCTCGCGGAGGAGATCCTGCGGAATGAAAACTAACCGCCTCGGGAGAGGCCTCGAAGCCCTGATTCCGCAGATACCTCCTGAAGCGGAGGGGCGCCGCGCCGAGGATCTGTTTCAGATCGATGTGGCCCTCATTCGCGTGAATCCCCATCAGCCCCGCGTGGTTTTCGATCCCGACCGGATGATGCAGCTCAGGCAGTCCATCGAAGAACATGGCGTGATCCAGCCGATCACGGTTCGAAAGCATGACGGCGGGTACGAATTGATTTCCGGTGAAAGGCGGCTCCGCGCCGTTATAGACCTGGGATATGAAAGAATCCCCGCCTATGTCATCAAAGTCGAGTCCGAGGACGGGCTGCTTGAACTGGCATTGATCGAGAACATCCAGCGGGAAGACCTGAATGCGGTCGAGGTGGCCCATGCCTATCAGCGCCTTCAGAAGGAGTACGGACTCACCCAGGAAGAGGTGGCCCGCAAGGTGGGCAAGGACCGTGCGACCGTCGCCAATTTTGTCCGGATTCTCAAGCTGCCTGAACAAGTCCAGAATGCGATTCAGCGCGATGAGATTTCAATGGGTCATGCGCGGGCCCTGATGGGACTCGAATCACGGGACGAACAGATCCGGCTCTGCCGGAAGATCATCCTGCAGCAGTTGAATGTCCGACAGGTCGAAGACCAGGTGCGTAAGCTTTCACAGGCGGATGCGAAAAAAACCGACCAGTCCCGGAAGAGAAATCCCGATCTGGAGGCGATCGAAGACCGTTTCAGGACTGCACTGGGGTGTCAGGTGAAAATCAGGCCGTCCGTCCGGGGCGGTAAAATCGAGATTGTCTATTATTCCAAAGACGATCTCGAACGGCTAACGGAACTGATCGATGGTGTGTCGGGTTAATCAAAGATGAAAAAAAGGGCGGGAAAACGGTTTTTTTCGTTGATGTATGTCCCCGATCAGGAAGGGGATCCCAAGTCCATTTTGCTGAGTTACGCTCAGGGGAGAATGCTGTTTATCCTGCTGATCCTTCTCGGTATCCATGTCCTTCTCGGCATGGCGGGATATTTTTATGCCGGAACCTTGCGCAAGGAACGGGCGGTCCTGACCGATACAGTCGCCGCGCTCGAAGCCGAAAACAAGCAAATCGAAAGGATCGTCCAGGAATTCCAAGAAATTCGCGCACGGGACCAGCGTATTCGTCAGGCATTCGGCAGTACGCTCGGCGTCAAGCCGGACACACCCGAGGAATGGGCCAAGGTACTCGCCGAGGCGGAACAGGCCGTTCAGTCTTTTGCCGAGATCCGTGAACCCGCGTCCGAACCGGATATACGGCCGAAGCGCGTCCGCGACGGCCTCTATTTTCTCACACAGAAAGAAACCGGATACAACGGACCGGAATACCTGCCGACACTTCTTCCCGTGGGGGGATATCTCACCACCCACTTCCAGAAAGGCGGAGGATACCGGGGAAGGGATCATTTCGGAATCGACATCGCGGCTCAGAAAGGGGCGGTCATCCATGCTGCGGGCGCGGGAGACGTGCTTTTCGCCAACTGGACGCCCGATTTCGGCAACATGATTATACTCGGCCATGGAAACGGTATTTATTCCTATTACGGGCATGCCATGCGCCTTCTGGTGGAGCAGGGCACGCACGTACGCAAGGGACAGGCAATCGCGCTTCTCGGCAGTTCGGGTATCAGTTCTGCGGCGCATTTGCATTTTGAAATCTGGAAGGACAACCAGCCACATGATCCGGAAGATTTTCTCTTTGCCATTCGAAAATAAAATCAGACGAATCGGAAGCACGAAGGAGACTCATTTGAAGACAAATGATGATTTCGGTCGCAGCGGCGAACTGAATACCATAGTCGGGAAAGCGAGCGTTCTCGATGGGGATATCCGGGTTCAGAACAGCATGCGGGTGGATGGACGGATCAAGGGGAATGTCGTGTGCAGTGATACGGTGTTTATCGGCAAGGAAGGAGAAGTCGTCGGCGAGATCAGGGCACGAAACGTCCTCCTCGCCGGAAAACTGGTCGGAAAGATCCTGGCCGAAGGCAAGGTCTATCTCGAATCCAAGGCCTCCATTCGGGGCGATGTTCAGGCATCGCGTCTGGTCGTCGATGAGGGCGCCGTGTTTGACGGAAATTGTGTCATGAACGGGAAAGAATCAGTAACCAAGCGCGAGGATCAGAAAACGTCCAAATAAATCGGATCCAATCTCATTCAGCACGAACAGAATCCCAGTCAATTGACCGGGGAGTTTTCAGTTTGTTCCGGAGGTTCTCATTCTTTTTTATCGCAGCATTCTTTCCTGTTTACGGCTGAATCCAGATGAAACATGCGTGTATCATGGCCGGCCCGGGATTCCTGAAATAGCAGTGAGGATCCTTTCCCGGTCATAATCAGTCAGGGAATGGGTGTATCCAGTATAGGGGAAATGAAAATATGGATGTCCAGTTAGACAGTCTGATTGAAAAACTGAAAAAAGAAGGCGTCGAAGAGGGTCAAGAGAAGGCGGCGCAGATGATCCGGGATGCCGAGAAGAAATCCGCCTCGATCCTGGAAGAGACCGGCAGGAAAGCGGAACAGATTATCGACGATGCGCAGAAAAAGGCCGCACAGTTTCAGTCGAACAGTGAATTGGCCCTGAAACAGGCCGCCCGCGACACGGAGCTCCTCCTCAAAAGCCGGATTACCGCCCTTTTCGACCGGGTTTTCAAGCAGGAAATCTCTGAGACGATGACCCCTGAATTCTTGAAAGATCTGATCGGGAAATTCCTCGACCGGTGGGGCGCGGATGCGGGTGCAGAGATTGTACTGAAAGAAGCAGATCTGAAGAAACTGGAGGCCGCGCTTCACGGCGGCGTCCGGAAAGCCCTGAAGGAGACGCTGACACTCCGTCCCGGCAGTGAAATCAGCGGCGGATTCCGGATCCGACTCCAGGGCGAAGATGTCTATTATGATTTCACGGATGAGGCCATCGCGGATGCGCTCAAACTTTTTCTCAAACCGAGACTGAAAGAGATCCTGGACGGTCAGGATGGATAAATATTATTATCTGGTCGCCCAACTCCCCTCGCTCGTGTTCGACCGCGAGAATCCGATCTCCGTCCAAACCTTCCTCGAAGAAGCGGAAAAATGGCTTTCGGTTTCCGATTTTAGGGCGCTTAAACAGGCACGGCTCGACGATCCGGAAAATCGTTCCGGGGGCCCCGGCGTATGGCGGAGATACGGGGAATTCGAAAGCCGGTTCCGCAGGGAACTGGGACAGTGGCGACAGGCCCTCCGCGACGGATCCGAGACACGGCCCGATACCTTCTCACCCTCCCTCGTCAAAGAGGGAAATCCGCTCGAGGTCGAGAAAAAACTCCTCGCCAGGCGCTGGGAGGTTATCGCAGAGGAAGAGAAGGACCATCACTTCGATCTCGGCTTCCTGGTCCTGTATTACCTCAAACTCCAGATTCTCCAGAGGCTGTCTGTTTTTGACAAAGAAAAAGGCATGGAACACTTTCAAACGATGAGCAGGGTGACTGTATGACGCAACAGAGAGGGACGATAACCGGCATTAACGGCAATATGCTGACCGTCGAATTCGAAGGAACCATCACGCAGAACGAGGTGGGATATACGGTGCGGGGTGATGAACGGCTGAAGTCGGAGGTGATCCGGATCCAGGACAACCGGGCATTTCTTCAGGTTTTCGAGAGCACCAAGGGACTCGCCGTCGGCGACACAGTGGAATTCACGGGCGAACTGCTCTCCATTCAGCTCGGCCCGGGGTTGCTGGGCCAGATTTTCGACGGACTCCAGAATCCGCTTCCTGAACTAGCAGAGGCGCACGGATTCTTCCTCCCACGCGGTGTGATCCTCGATCCGCTCGGCGAACGCAGGTGGCAGTTTACGCCCGATGCCCGGAAGGGGGATGTGGTCCGCGCCGGAGATGTGCTCGGTTCCGTTCCGGAGACCCAGTTCACCCATCGCATCATGGTCCCTTTTGATTTTCAGGGTGAATTTACGATCGAGTCGATTCAAGACGAGGGTGAATATTCAGTCCGCGATGAGATCGCGACGCTCAAAGGGCCCCGAGGCCAGACGCACTCGCTTTCGATGCAGTTCAGCTGGCCCGTCAAACTGCCCGTCCGTGCGTACCGGGAAAAGATTTTGCCCACCGAGCCTCTGGTGACCCGGGTCCGGATCATCGATACCTTCTTCCCCGTGGCAAGAGGCGGCACGTACTGCATCCCCGGTCCCTTCGGGGCGGGCAAGACCGTGCTTCAGCAGATTACCAGCCGCTATGCCGAGGTGGACATCGTGATCATCGCGGCGTGCGGCGAACGCGCGGGCGAGATCGTGGAGACGATGCGGGAATTTCCTGAACTGATTGATCCGAGGACCGGGCGGTCGCTTATGGAGCGGACGATCATCATCGCCAACACCTCGTCCATGCCGGTGGCGGCGCGCGAGGCCTCGGTATACACCGCGACCACGCTGGGTGAATACTATCGCCAGATGGGTCTCGACGTCCTCCTGCTTGCCGATTCGACTTCCCGCTGGGCACAGGCCATGCGCGAGCTCTCCGGAAGGCTCGAAGAGATACCCGGAGAAGAAGCTTTTCCCGCCTATCTTGAATCACGCATCGCGGAGTTTTATGAAAGAGCCGGTCTCATTCAGTTAAATGACGGCGGGCAGGGAAGCCTGACCATCGGTGGAACCGTGTCTCCCGCAGGCGGCAACTTCGAAGAACCGGTAACCCAGGCCACGCTGAAGGTGGTGGGCGCGTTCCACGGCCTTACGCGTGCGCGATCCGATGCGAGGCGTTATCCGGCGATCGATCCGCTCGATTCCTGGTCCAAATACGAGAGCATCGTGCCGGCCGAAACGATCCGGATTTCCCGGGAGTTTCTCGAGAAGGGATCCGATGTGCGCCAGATGATGATGGTCGTCGGTGAGGAGGGGACCTCTCTAGACGATTTCATTGTGTATCTGAAATCCGAATTTTTCGATGCGGTTTATCTCCAGCAGAACGCCTTCGATAAGGTGGATGCCGCGACGAGTCCCGACAGGCAGAAGTACAAAATGGAAAAGATCCGGGAGATTCTCACCACGACATTCCATTTCAAGGACAAGGAGACGGCCCGGACCTTCTTCTACGATCTGAGACAGAAATTCATCGACTGGAATTACATCGAATGGAAATCGGATGAATTCAAGAAACAGGAAAAAGAGATTGACGCACTGATAAAAGGAAATGCCGAACATGCGTAAAGTTTACAACAAGGTGCTCAGCGTCGCAGGCAATGTCATCACCGTCAAGGCGGAGGGTGTGGGTTACGAGGAACTGGCGGAAATCACCACACGGCGCGGCAAGTCGCTTGCCCAGGTCATCAAGCTAGACGGGGACATCGTGTCGCTGCAGGTATTTGCAGGCAGCCGCGGAGTCTCGACGTCCGACGAAGTGCGGTTTCTCGGCCATCCCATGCAGGTGGCATTCAGCGACGACATGCTGGGCCGGATTTTTACCGGCTCCGGCGTGCCGCGCGACGGAGGACCCGAAATCACGGAAAACCTGATTCCCATCGCCGGTCCTTCGGTGAATCCCGCCAAGCGGATCATACCCAAACGCATGATCCGCACCAACATTCCCATGATCGACGTGTTCAATTCGCTCGTCGGATCCCAGAAACTGCCGATCTTTTCCGTCTCCGGCGAACCGTACAACGAACTGCTCGCCCGTATCGCACTGCAGGCCGAGGTAGACATGATCATCCTCGGCGGGATCGGCCTGAAATTCGACGAATACATGCGGTTCCGGAACCGTCTCGAGGAGGGCGGCGCACTGGGCCGTTCCATTTTCTTTATCCATACGGCGGCAGACCCGGTGGTCGAGGGCCTCATGGTCCCCGACCTGGCTCTGGCTGTGGCCGAGAAGTTCGCGCTCCAGGGCAAGGAAGTCCTCGTCCTACTCACCGACATGACCAACTTCGCCGACTCCCTGAAAGAGATTGCGATCACGATGGAGCAGGTGCCTTCCAACCGGGGATACCCCGGCGATCTGTACAGCCAGCTCGCGTCGCGCTACGAGAAAGCGGTGGACTTCGAAGGCGCGGGCGCCATCACCATCCTGGCCGTGACGACCATGCCGGGCGACGACGTCACGCATCCGGTTCCCGACAATACCGGTTACATCACGGAGGGGCAGTTTTACCTGCGAAACGGACGGATCGAACCCTTCGGCTCCCTTTCGCGCCTGAAACAGCAGGTCAACGCGGATACGCGCAAGGATCACCGCGCCATCATGGACGGCATGATCCAGCTTTACGCCCAATATCTCGAGAGCCAGGAGAAACGGTCGATGGGTTTCCGGATGTCGCCCTGGGACGAGAAACTCCTCAAGTACGGCAACCTGTTTGAATCCGGGATGATGGATCTGTCCGTCAATATCCCGCTCGAAGAGGCGCTGGAGAGGGGCTGGTCCATTCTGGCGCAATGTTTCAAGCCGGAAGAAACAGGACTGCGGTCCGAACTGGTCAAGGAGTTCTGGCCGAAGACGGTCAAAGCGGAAGAGGAATCCGAAGCCGTGGAGGCATAGTCAGGCGTGGAACGAGAGGCAGGCGGCAAGCAAAAGGTCCGCGGTGCGGGGTACTGGGTGGGAGGCAGCCGGTTCGATATTCGCAAAGTTTGGTGTTTTGAAATCAGTGTCATGTAATTCCAGAGAACGTGGTTTCTTATGGCTAAAGTCAGACTGACAAAGAATGAACTGAAGAAGCAGAAGGATAATCTCAAGCGATTCACCCGGTATCTTCCCACACTTGAATTGAAGAAAACGCAGCTTCTCATGGAGATCCGGCGGATTCAGGGCGAGATCGACAGGCTTCAGGAGGAGAACCGGCGGGTCGAGAATGAGGTGTCCCGGTGGGTGGATGTCTTCGCGGAAGAGGTCGACCTGGAATCCTATGTCCAGGTCAAAGAGATCGTCACCGGCGAAGGGAACATCGCGGGCATCGAGATTCCCCTTTTTAAAGATGTGATTTTCGAAGACGTCCTGCCCGACGTGTACGACACCCCGTTCTGGGTGGAAGCAGGCATACGAGTCCTGAGAGAACAAATCCGGCGCCAGGCCGAATGGCGGATCGCGGAGAAACAGCAGGAGATCGTACGCAACGAATTGCGGACCACCATACAGCGGATCAAGCTGTTTGAAGAAGTCAAGATTCCGGAATCCCGTGAAAATATCCGTATCATCCAGATTTTCATGGGCGATCAGATGACTGCCGAGGTGGTTCGCGGCAAGATTGCGAAGGCCAAGATTCAGCGTAAGAAAGAGATGAACGCCGCATGATTGTACCCATGAAACAGGCCGCCCTGCTGGTCAGCATCCGGGCGCAGAAAGATGCGTTGAAGAAATTACGCAAGTTCGGTGTATTGCATCTCCGGCATGTTCAGCCGCCGCAGTCCGACGACCTCGATGCGCTCGTAAAACGGCTGTCGCAGGCCGAACGCGCCCTGTCGGTTCTCGAAGAAGCCGTTCCTTCTGTCGAATCTCCTCCTTCCCGCGATTCATCTCACGAAGCGGAAACGGCGGTTCGGCAGCTTCTGGAACGGGTCACGGAGAAAGTGTCTTTGGGGGACCGGCTTGATGAGAAACGTGACATCCGGCGCTGGTTTACGACCTGGGGCGCCGTGAGTCTTGCGTCCGTCGAGGTGCTGGAGGCCGCCGGCGTGAAGATGCGCTGTTATCAGACCGACAGGGGCGCACTCAAAAAATTACCCGAAGGTGGCGATCTCCACATCCTCGGTGAAGAGAAAGGCGCGGTCTTTGCCGTGCTTTTCACGGAAGATCCTGAACAAGAACTTGATCTGAAAGAAGATATCATGCCGCGCGTCGAGGTTTCCGCACTGGATGCCGAAATCGCTTCGCTCGAGAAAAAAATCATGACACTCGAAACGGAGATCTCCAGATTCGCCGACCGGAAACAGGCCATCCGGTCCCATATCGCGGCCCTGAAAAAAGAAAAGGAATTTCACGCCGCCCTCGCGGGCATGGGCGCATCAGAAGGGTTTGTCTATCTCCGGGGATTCCTTCCCGAAGACAAAACGGATGCCCTGAAATCACTGGCCCGTTCCGAAGGCTGGGGGGTCATTCTTTCCTCTCCCGAAGACCCGGCGGAGGTGCCGACACTGCTCAGGAATCCGAAAGTTCCGCGCATCATCGAACCCCTGTTCCGTTTCATGGGCACCCTTCCCGGATACCATGAAGTGGATGTCAGTTTTGTGTTCCTTCTGTTTTTTAGCCTGTTCTACGCCATGATCATCGGGGATGCGGGTTACGGATTGATTTTCCTCGCGGCCACCGCATTCCTCAGGTCCCGGTTCAGGGATGCGCCCGCCGAGCCGTTCGCCCTGTTTTATGTGCTCAGCGTGGCCACCTTGATCTGGGGTGGACTGACCGGAACCTGGTTCGGGTCGCGGACCCTTGCCGAATGGCCTCCCCTGCGCCGACTCGTCATCGAACCGATGTTCAGTTTCGGCGTATCCGGTGAGACCACCCTGTTCATGATACGGTTTTCTTTCATACTCGGCCTGATCCATCTGCTGGTCGCCCATTTCATGGCATTCCTCAAGAAACTGCCGTCGATCAGGGCGGTTGCGGAGCTGGGATGGATGCTGATCTGTGCCGGCATGTTCTTCGTCGTCGACCTGCTTGTCCTTTCCCGGCCCTTTCCGAAAGCGGCGGGCATGCTGCTGGTCCTCGGACTTGCCGTTGTGGGACTCTTCAAGAATTTCAATAAACACCCCCTGAAAATGATCACCGGGTTCTTCGGTTCCATCGCCGGATCGATTCAGAATGTGATCGGGGCGTTTTCGGATATCGTATCCTATATCCGGCTTTTCGCCGTAGGACTGGCGAGCGTGACCGTGGCGGCGACATTCAATGACATGGCCGGCGGTGTTTTCGCCCCGATCGTGCTGGTTCTGGGCCACGGATTGAACATCGTCCTGTGTCTGATGTCGGTCATGGTGCACGGCGTGCGGCTCAACATGCTCGAATTTTCCGGACATCTGGGGCAGGAATGGACGGGAAACCCCTATGAGCCATTCAGGGAATAGGATCATGATGCCGGGGACGGACTTGGATCACGTGCGGAGAGAACAAAAGACAGAAAGCAGACACGGACACTCAGGGAATCCCTGATCACGATTTGTTTTAGAAAATGATCACATCAAATAGGAAAGGAAATCCGCGATGACTCAATTGGGCGACATGAATCTTTCACTGGTACTGGGAGCAATCGGTTCGGCGCTGGGCACCGGCGTCGCCGGTATGGCCGCCATCGGCGCCTGGAAGAAAGCCTATCTTCAAAACAAGGCGGCCCCCTTTCTCCTCGTGGCTTTCGTGGGCGCGCCGCTGACCCAGACCATTTACGGGTTTATCCTGCGCAACCAGATTCTGGGTGCTTACTGGGAGGATGTCCCCGCGGGATGGCCGATCCTCGTCGGCGCGATCGCGGGTGTTGCGATCGGGCTGTCGGCCCTCATGCAAGGCAAGGCCGCGGCCAAAGCCTCGGATGCACTGGCCGAGACGGGCAAGGGTTTTGCTAATTATATCATGGTGGTCGGCATCATCGAGACCGTGGCTCTTTTCACCATGATCTTCGCGATGATCGCCCTGCCACAGGCTGGATAAATATCGGTCAATTCCTGCGAAAGAAATCGCCATTGTAATGATTTCTTGTTCGTCTTCATGAAAAGTGTTGGAAAATGAGGAGTAGTCGTAAGATATTGTATTGATTAAAAATGAGCATTGCTGCAATCGCGGAATGCAGGGTGCCACATCCTGTATTCCGCAGCTGTTTTTTAAGGCATGGCATTTGCTTGAGTCCGGGGGTCCCGAGACGCTCAGGTTTTTCGACAGGATTATCAAACAACGGGGATCCCTTCGATTCGAAAAACGCCACTAAGGGGGATCAGTGGTCGGCCTGCACAATAGAGGGTGGTTATCGGGACAGGCGGTGAAACCGTCTGCCTTGGGTTTTTATTGTCTCTTTGTTCTCTCTCTGTTCCTTGACCGGGGTATACTGCCGGCCCAGGAATCCAGTGATCCTGCGTACCGTCCCCGATATTACGCCCGGCTCCAGAAAGATGAGTTCACGAATCTGCTCCTTCCCAAAGAACAGATGTTGTTGATCTTTGTTCGTCAGATTCACGACGAGATGGCGCAGAGGCGCAGGGCGGGCGTTTCTCTTTCCCGGCTCGGGATCGATGACCTGGTTTCTCCCGATTCCAAAATGATGGATCTGTACACCAAAGAACTGGAAAAAGTCCAGTCGCTCACGAAAGAAATCGAGGCGCTCGAAATACGGGCCAAACGACAATCCGATTTCGAGGTGTTAAATGCAATCGCCATGTTGAGACGCAGGATTCGGGAAATGGTAGAGACACATTCCGTGCCGGACCTGCCGGACGGGGTGTCCGGAGGAGATGGTTTTCCTCCCGACCAGGAAACCCTTGTCTTAAAGACGGCCCCCGCTTCAGCAGAAAGGAAAACGACGGATTCAGAAGACCTGTTCGAACAATGGCAGTACAACCGTCTTTTAAATTACAAGCTCAAGCTGACACAGTATGAACTGATCCATGCCAAGCTTCTTCGGGGTGGATCCGAAAGCGAAAACGAACGGATGTTCAAACGGGATATCCGGGATGCCTTTGTGGCTTATTCTGCCGGTGAATTTACCCTGTCCCGGCTCCTTTTCAGGCGGCTGCTGAGCACCTACCCCGATCGCCGTCTGGATGACGTGCTTTTTTACGCCGGTGAATCCTCCTATGCCCTGAACTATCTGGACGAAGCCCTGGATTCTTACAGACGGATGATTCAGCAGTATCCCGCTTCGGACTATACCGCCAGGGCACTCGTGAAGTTGTTCAATGTGTTTTATATCTATCGCGATAACAAGAAACTGAACAGGACATATGAGACGCTCCGGCGATTCAGGGCGCAACTGGACGATGACACCTGGAACACGCTGACCTATCTTCTCGCGTATGCGGAATTCCGGAACATGCAATACCGGGAAGCGATCGGTCATTTCTTCGCCGTCGATCCCTCGCATGCCTATTATTATCCCGCACTGTATCTGGCGGCGACCTGTCAGGTCAACCTCGGGCAGAAGCATCAGGCAATGCGGCTCTACCAGAAAATAGCCAAAGAACTGAGCGGTCGCCGTTCCAACCCGGTGTTCGGACAGATCAGGAATAATGCCCTGCTTAAGCTGGGGCTCAGTTATTATGAAACAGGCGAGAATGACCGGGCCATCGCCATACTCGATCAGGTTTCCGAGAGCTCCGATTACTATGACCTGAGTGTGATGGCCAAGGCCTGGAGCGCCTTCCGGGCCGGCCGACCCGGGGAGACACTGATGAATGTGGATGCGTTGTTTCAGACGTCGGCCGTCTCGGATTACGTGTATGAGGCCAAATTGCTGGCCGCGAGCGCGAAGGAGCTTCTCGGTAAAAAGGAAGAGGCGCTTTCGGATCTCAGGGAACTGTACCATATCGCCCGCCAGGATGCCGTGAATCCGGTCTCTCCGTCCGGAATCACGGAAGATGCGGTACGCGCATTGATTGAACCCCTGTCGCCGGGCGAAAAGCGTAACCGGGTGCTGATGCGGCAGGCCGGAAGGATTCACGAGTTTCTGCATGGGAGGGGAGAGACCCGTCAGACGAAGGACCGTGCCGAGAAGCAGGAGATGAGCCGTTATCAGGCCCTGAATATGCAACTGGCCAATCTCGACACCCTGGAGCGCGAGGCGAAGGACAGGGAGGATTCCGAGATGGTTTCACAGATCAGAGGTGTCCGCAGTCAATTGCTCGTCTTACTCAAAGACGAGACGGGATCACGGGAGTTTGACGACGAAACGGAACGCGATGATGATTTGATCCGCAGTCTGGGCATGACCCGATATTTGAATTATACTTTCGAGCGGCTGAATCATGAAGTCCGCCGGGAGAAAGAATTCACGGCGGCGGCTCTTTCAGAAATCGTCGAAGCGATCCGTTCGGCCCGGGAAGAGGATCAGTACAACAGGGGGCTCAGACTTGAAATCCGTCAAACCGAACTGGAAGATTACCTGTTGAAACTCAATCAATTCGAAGTCTGGATTATCGAGAACATCCCGCGATCCGGGCAGATGGACATTTCACAGTGGGCAAGCTTCAGCGGGTATGGTATCAGCAACATCACATTTTCACGGATCAAGGACATCGAGGCACGCATGGAAACTCTGTCCCGGTCCGTACAGGGACTGAATACCGTCATTCAGAACAGGCAGATTGCCTTCGAGCAACGCATCCAAGGGCTGATGGACGATGTGACCCACATCGAGCTTCAGATGCGAAGAGAAGAAAGAAGGCGTGAGACTCTCGAAAAGGAACGTTTTTTCGAAACCCAATACTTTGACAGACAACCCAAGGAGACATCGGCGGGACCGGTTAGGGAGCCCGCCGCCCGGAAATAAGTCGATCTATGTTTTTCCGTTTATCAATAATCATCCTGGCCTCGGGACTGGCTATGCTCTCCACTCCCGGCCATACCTTGCAGGCCGCATCTCCGGATTCGGTTTATCGGGAGTTCTCGTTGTATGAACTGGAAACATTCAGTTCATATTACCAGCGGGAAATCGATATGCTTCAACATGAAAAAGAGATGCTGATCCGGCAGGGAATCGCTGACGGAGAGCGGCTGCTCGCCACCTCGCCCGATACAGGCGTCATGGCGGATATTCTGATCCGGCTGGCGGAGCTCTATTATTATCGGGAAAAGGATGATTATCTCAAAAAGATGGAAGCCTTCCATACAGAACTTGGGAAAGGGGTCGCCGGTACGGATTCAGCCCTCCAAACCGAACCCCGGCCGGCATTTACCCGCGCCCTGACCCTCTATGACCAGATTATCACGATGTTTCCAAACAGTGAGATGGTGGACGACGCATTGTACAACAAAGGTTTTTTATATGAAGAGATGGGCGATTATGAAGTGGCCGTATCGACTTATTATAAGCTGATCAAGTCCTTTCCCTCCAGTTCCTACGTTCCCGAGGCGTATATGCGGCTCGGAGAATACTTCTTCAACCCTCCGAGAAACGATCTGGGAAAAGCCATCGTCAGCTATGAGATGGTGGTCAATCATCCCTCCCACGTCCGGTATTATGAGGCACTTTACAAGCTGGGGTGGAGCCATTACCGGCTGAGCCAGTACCCCGAAGCCATCAGTTATTTTACGACGCTCGTCGAAGATCATCAGATCGGGCTCTATCTCAGCCGGCCGGAAGAAGCAGAGACCATGCATTTTCGCGATGAAGCGATCGAATATATCGCGATCAGTTTTCTCGATTTCGGAGGTCCGCAGAAAGCCGGGGCGTATGTCAGACAGATCGGAAATCCCGCGTGGGGCCTCTCCATGCTCGAGAAATTGGGCGATATTTATATGAAAGATAAAGAGGATTACCGGAACGCAATCGTGACCTACAGGATACTGCGGGAGCTTTCCCGGAATTCGGACGAAGCCCCGTTGATCCAGAAAAAGATCGTGGATTGTTATGTCGCACTCAACGAATTCCGGAACGCCTTTGAAGAACGGCTCACCCTTTTTCTGGAGTATCATCCGGGGAGTACCTGGTGGGGGCAGCGCCGCAGCGAGAAAAGCAAGCTGAGAACCTACCGGCTTGCCGAAGAGGCGCTCAGGAGAAACGTGAACTGGCTTCTGAAAGAGGCTGCCGAGAAGCAATCGACCCCTCTCTACGAAATGACCGTCGATGCCGGAAGGCGTTATCTGAAGGCTTTTCCTGAAGATCTCCAAGCCTATCAGGTGCGCTGGAATCTGGCCTTCATCCTGGACACCCGGCTGAACCGTTACCAGGAGGCCCTGCAGGAATACCTGACCCTGTCCATGGTTTATCAAGATGAGGCATACGAAACCTTCGCAAGAGAAAGAGGGCTGAATACGATTCAGGATGCCGCGGAAAACGCGATCGTGGTGGCGGACATCCTCTATCAGGAAGAACTGAAACAGAACCCCGCGGTCCAGCACACAGAAAGGGACTTCTTCGACGATATGGTGCTCGAACCAGTGTCGCTGTCCGCTGCGGCAGGATGGCTGGCGCTGGCCTATGATAATTTTATCAAACTTTTCCCTTTCGACGCCAAGACACCGACCATGCTCGCCAACGCGGGCGCGCTTTTTTCAGCCCACAATCAATTTGATGCCTCTTTGAAATATTTCAAGACGCTTGTCCTTTATTTCCCCGAGAGCGAACAGGCGAAGACAATCCAGTATGCCATACTCGAGAACTATTTCGGCAAACGGGACTATGACAGTGTCGAACTCCTAGCCAAGAGAATTTTACGGGCCGATTATCCGGCTGAGATCAGGAACAAGACGGAGAGACGGCTTGGCGAGGCCATTTTCCTGCGGGCCCAGCACTGGTCCGGCAGAGGAGAACCGGAAAAGGCCGCCGAGGAATTCCTGCGGCTGACGCTCGAGGTTCCCAAGATCGCGTTTGCCGATCGTGCCCTTTTCAACGCAGCCCGGGAGTTTGAGGAGATCAGACAATATCCCCGCGCCATCCGGGCGTATGAGCAATTGCGTGCTTCCTATCCCGCATCTTCGTTGTTCCTGACGGCGACCAATAATCTGGCTATCGATTATGTGGAGATCGGGGAATACGGACGCGCCTCGGATCGTTATCTGGAATTGAGCAATTTTTCCAAGGATTCCGTGCAGATACACGACGGATTATACAATGCATACTTCTTTGCCGACAAGGCCGGAGACTGGAACCGGGCAATCGTCTGTGCGGAACGTTATACGTCCCGGTATGCCCAGCGCCCTGAAGCGGCCGGGATCTCGTTTCGCCTGGCCGCTTATGCCGACAGTCTGGGACAGGATGCGCGGAAACGGGCTTACCGCCGTCGTTTCCTCGAACAATATTCCGGAACGGGTCTCGCGGTCGAGACGGCCTGCCGGCTCGGCAAAGAATATTTGGCCGCCGATTCCCTGGCGCAGGCCGAGGAGGCATTCAACCGGGCTCATGACCTGAACCAGGCGCTGCATCGGAATCATGGAGAAGGGAATGATTTTTACGCCGCAGAGGCATTGATGTCCGTTTGCCGCTTACTCAGAGAGAGACTGGAGGCGATTCGCATCGCAGATTCCGGCACGGCCAGGTCATCGACGGTCGATCGGCTCGTGACGCTTCGCGACGGACTCATCCGCCGGTATCGGGAAACGGTGGCCTATCAGACGATTCATGCGCCCGAGGCGCTGTTCCGGATCGGAGAGACCCAGGAGCGGTTCGCCGCTATCTGGGCGGGTCAGTCCGTTGTGGAAGCCGATCCGGCGAAGAAAGCCGTACTGGAGAAAACCCTTCTCGAGGAGACCACGCGCGTGCTGAGCGACGCGTTTCTTTCCTATTCGAATGCACTCCGAATACTAAGACAATTTCAAGAGAAACAAAACAATGTCGATAATCCCGATTCCGCCGGACACGACAGCACGGCGATTGTGACGGAAGGCTGGATGACTCGTTCGGGCGAGAAGATTTCGGAGATGCTTTACCGGATCGCCGAGACCAGCGCCAAAGCGATCGACAACCTGCTGGCGGTTCCCGTACCCGCCGATCTGCGTGCGGAGGCCCGTCTCGAATACAGGAGCCAGGTCCTCCTGAAGGCCATTCGCCCGCTGCTCGATACGGTTGTCGGGGCCCATCTCCGCAATCTGTCGATTTCGGACAGCCTGGGACTGGACAATCCCTGGATGGAGGCCTCCCGACAGAAAGTATTGACATCTCTCACAATCCTGGGCCAGGCCTATTCCGACCTTTCCAGAGAAGCCCTCGCATTGTTTGAAGCGTTCCGTCTCTCCTATCTCAACGAGATGAAGACCTCCAGACCGGAGGAGGCCTCTGACACGCCGGCGGCCATGGCCACCCTGATCGAGTCGGCCAGGACGTATGCGGCGGCCGGCCTCGAATTCTATGCCTCCGGCCTCAGGCGTCTGAAAGCGGAAAAATTCATCCCGAGGATACAGACGCAATTCAGGGATACGGTCCATGCTTTTATCGTTGACACCGATGGTCTCCTTTCATCTCTGAATCAACAGGCACTCGATGACCAGTCCCGTGCGGATTCCCTGTTCAGGGCCACTCAGGACATTCTGTATGAAAACATGCTGGCCGCTTTCGAAGACAACGTCTTTTTTATCGGTGAAAACCGGAAAGCGTTGCTGGAGTCCGCATTTCGGTTTTATACCGACGAACAAGATTCGAGGGCCGTCGCGTTCGGTCTCGATTTGTTGAGTCTGGATCCGGAACTTTACGCCGGACGTTTGGAGATTCCTCTGGACACCCTCGTCGTTCCGATGGATTCGACCTGGCTGGTCGCGTCGCAGCCCCTTACCGGCCTGGAACAAGCCATTCCCGATTCGAACCGATGGATTCTTTTTTCCTCCTGGCGATCTCCTCAATCCGGAACCGAAACCGGACCGCTGCGTTACATCGGAAAAGGTTTCGACATTCAGGGATATCCGGTCGGCGGACGTATCGAAACAGGGTCGTTTTCCGTACAGGGCTGTTATCTCAATGGACGACGGATCCTATTGAACAAAACGGACGGGACTATTCAGATCAAGGATGGGCTCAGGGCGAACAGCAACTGGCTGGCCTTGCAGGTTTCAGAAGCGGAGTCCGTCTCCTTGAACGGAGAAATATGGATTCAATATGTTGCCGGGGAGGGGAAATGAACCCATGAAACGGATGATGTTCTTTTCTCTGCTGCTTTCCTGCGGGCTGGCCGGATCGGGTTATTGCGATCCGGAAAGCATGACAAATCCGGACTCTTCGCAAGTCAAGGCACAAGACGCGGGTTCCGATGAGGGCGAACTCGTACTGGAAGCGATCGAAATCAGGGGACGCGTGGAGAGACCGGGCGTCATCATCCTGCCAAAACGGATGACGCCGCATATCAAAGAAGTCGAAATCAACCGGAGTTTTGAAGAAGAGGTGAAAAACGGTGTGGGTGATTTGCCTCAACCGGATCAGGTGTTACGACGCCTCGAACCCGTGAACAATATTAAAAAAGCGGTTGAAAAAGAACGCCAGTGATGCTATATTCTTTTTTTCATCGAATGACAGGTATTGGGGGAGGAGATTAGATGACCGAATTTTGGCAGAGTTTTACCCCGGGATGGAGCGGGTGGATATTTATGTGGATTTTACTGGTCGCCGCAGCCTTTGTCATCGCCGTGGCGGTTGAACGATTCCGCTATGTTTTTGGAAAGGCGAATATCGATGCCGCACGATTCATGATGCAGGTCCGTCATTATGTGGAGGCCAAAGATTACAAACAGGCTATCTCAATGTGCCGGCGTCTCCAGGACAAGGCCCTTCCGCGGGTCGTCCTGTCGGCCCTTGTCAAAGCGGCGAAGAATCCGAAAGCTACATTCCGCGTTCTTCAAACGGCGGTGGATGAGGGCACGCTGGAAGTGATCCCGAAACTTCAGGCACGCACCAATTATCTGGCGATGATGGGCAACGTGTCGACCCTCATCGGACTGATGGGCACCATCTACGGACTCATCCTGTCTTTCCGATCGGTCTCGGCGCCCGGAATCGATGTCGCCGAGAAATCCCGGCTGCTTGCCCATGGAATCGCCGTGGCTATGAATACCACGCTCACCGGGCTGGCCATCGCCATCCCGGCCATCCTTTCCTATACCATCCTGAACAGCAAAACCACGCGGATTATCGATGAGATCGATGAGCATACCGTCAAGCTGATCAATCTGATTGCCGAAGGGGAATGAACGGCATGGCCCTCTTTCAGTCAAGGAGATCCCGGCACGGATTTGAGCTCGACCAACCGAATATGACCCCGATGATGAACCTGATGGTGGTGTTGATTCCGCTCCTCTTAACATCTGCGGAATTTGTACGTCTCGGCGTGATCGAACTCAATCTGCCTCCTGCGGCCGCGGGTCCCGAGGGAAAAGAACTGGCCGGCCTGCCGGTCGAGACGTTCCAGAAGCTGGATCTGTCCGTCACCATCACGGATCAGGGTTTTTTTATTTCGAGCGCCCTGGCCGTGCTTCGGGATCATGCGGGCGGCCCCACCCTTTCGCTTCAGAATGGACGGTATCCGTTTGCCGAGCTTTCCGAAACACTGTATGAAGTCAAACAAAAGGCGGAAGGTCAATATCCCGATACGGAACAGATTGTTCTGCTGGCCGAGCCTGAAGTCGATTACCAGACCATCGTGTCCACGATGGATGCGTCGCGGATGTTCAGAAAAAATGGCGAGTTAATTATTCTATTCCCCGAGGTTTCCCTGAGTGCAGGCATTTTGTGACACAAAACCGAAGATGAATCGACCCGAAAACAGGATTCACGGCAGCTGACTATGGACTACATTCCTTTATATCGCAGGAAACGAAGAGAGCGGACGGGAGAAATGCGTCTCCAGCTGACCTCGATGATGGATATGTTTACCATCCTCCTTGTTTTCCTGCTCAAGACGTTTTCCACATACGGTCAGCTGATCAATCCCTCGCAGGATCTGACGCTGCCGACCTCAAGAATACAGAACCCGCCGGAAGTCGGATTGGATGTAACGGTTTCGAGAGAGTGGATTCTCGTCAACGGAAAACCGGTCGAACGCACTTCGGAACTTCAAAATCCGGAAGGCTATATCCTGACGGGTCTTCAAACGGCCCTAAATCAATACGCACGTGAGGGCAGACGCCTCGAAGAACAATACGGCACCCGGTTCTCGGGAAAGGTCACGATACAGGGAGATAAAAATCTTCCCTACCGGATGCTGATCAAGGTGCTGGCGACCTGCGGGCAGACTGATTTTCCGAATATGCGGCTCGTGGTCTATCAGGAAGAAGGATGACATCCCGATGGCCGGTACAGGACAAATGGTTTCGACGGATTTTTCACGGTTTTTCCGAAAGACGCCTTTCGGGGATCTCGACCGGATTTTCTGGGTCGCGCTAATCGCGGCGATTCTTCTCGAATCGCTGCTCGTATTCTGGATGGCCGGACGTCACGTCGATGCCTATTCCGAGAAAGAAATCGCACGGATTCAGGAACGGTTTGCCAGTTTCATCCTCCAGCAGGAGGCGAGACAGGAAGTCCTGAGGCCGTTCACCGCACATCAGGAAACACGCACTGGAGAAGAGAGTGCGGTCGGCACACCCGAAGACGCGGCGGCGGCCGCCCCGCCTTCTGCTTCGGAGGCGGTTGCAATGACCGATGGCAGGACGGACGGGGGTGCCGAACGCCGGACGACGGCCGAAGCGGTGCGGGAATCCCGCGCACAGATCGCCCGGGAAGTCAGCGGGAAGGGGCTCCTTGCGCTCCTGACCGGCACCGGATCTGCGGCAGAAGGGGAAGCGGTTTCAGGTATTTTCTCGGGATCGGGCGGATCCGGGATCGGAACGGGTGATCTGGATGACATACTGGGCAGTGTGGGCGGACTCAAAACGCAGGGAAGACCGGGTCTTGAAGGGGACGGCGGGCCGGGTATCGCCCGCGGCGGCAGGGCGGGAGGCGCGGCGACGATCGATGACCTGGTGACGGCACGGGAGGGAATTTCCTCGGAAGCCCTCACGAGGAAAGGCGATTTACACATGGATTCACCCACGGAATTCATGGGTGGCGGCACCCGGAGTACGCATCGCAGCCCCGAGGTGATCCACGAAGTCCTTCTCGGTCATGTAAAAGCCATCCAGTACTGTTATGAACGCGAGTTGAAACGGGATCCCTCCCTGAAGGGCAAGATGACGGTCCGTATCACGGTGGCGCCCGACGGCAGCGTCTTCAATGCGGAGGTGATCTCTTCCACCCTGGGGAACGACCGGGTTGACCGGTGCATCGTCTCGCGCATCCAGCTCTGGAAAGATTTCCCGCCGATTGATCCTGAAGAGGGAAATGTGACGTTCCGGCAGGTCTATACCTTCGGGTATTAGGGGATATTCGCCGTGAACGGGAAAAGAAAACGAAAATAACAGAGGGGACAACACCCTCGCATAACCGTTGCGTCTATAGAAAATTTTACGGTGTCAATCATCACTTCACGGGTTGCTTCAGAGTCGATTCACCAAACACGTCCATCATAGATCCGAACCATGATTCAGTTCCACCGGGCATACCGCCTGATCGGCGGTGTGCTGGATATTCTTTATCCGCCGCGCTGTCTGGTTTGTGAACGGATCTCCGGTAAACGCCCCTGGCTCTGCGACGGATGCATAGAAATGCTTTGCCGGAGTACAGACGTTCGTTGTCATGCCGGGCTGCCGGATTTTCAGTATCTGTCCGCCCCCTTGTATTTCGACCGGATTTACACGGTATGGCCGTACTCTCCGGAAATCGGGACACTCGTCCATCATGTCAAATATCGATCCGGCAGGCAGGTCGGTCTCTGGCTGGGGAGGTTCGTCGCCGAACGACTCCATCCGATCCTGGCCGAAGAATCCGATGGAATTCTCATCCCTGTTCCGCTCCATCCCCTGCGCAGACGCGAACGCGGCTTTAATCAAAGCGCACTCTACGCGAGAAGGCTGTCTGAACGATTCGGCATGCCGGTCCTGGAGAAAGTGTTGATCCGGTATAAGGCGACGCCTTCCCAGACCCTGCTTTCGGCCGAAGCCCGGCAGGACAATGTCCGGAATGCGTTTCGTGTCCGGTACCCGGAACAAATCCGGAGAAGGCGGATTTATATCATAGACGATCTGGTCACGACGGGCGCAACGCTCAATGCATGTGCCCGGCGACTCAAAGAATCCGGAGTAAAAGAAGTCACGGGAATCGCCCTGGTACGGCCCCGCATTCGATTGGATATCCGTGAATTGTCTTGACTTTAGGATAAAAGTTTGTTATAATTTTAATCAATTTTGTTTTACGTGCCGACTGTGTGTAGACGATCGACACGGCGGTTCATGAGTCTGAGACAAGGAGGATAAAATGGCGTTGAAAGTCGGTATTAATGGTTTTGGACGGATCGGCCGTCTTGTTTTTCGTTACATGGCAGAGCATCCCCAGCAGTATGAGGTGGTGGGCATCAATGATCTGATCGATGTCGATTATATGGCGTATATGCTGAAATATGATTCGGTACATGGTGTTTTTCAGGGTTCCGTGGAAGTCAAAGACGGCAGACTGGTCGTCAACGGCAAGGCGATCCGCATCACGTCTGAAAAAGACCCCGCAAATCTGAAATGGGGTGAAATCGGCGCCGCGTATATCGTCGAATCGACGGGTATTTTCACGACCACGGACACCGCGGGCGCACACCTGAAAGCCGGCGCGAAAAAAGTCGTGATCACGGCCCCGGCGAAAGACGACACCCCGATGTTTGTCATGGGCGTAAACCATGAAAAATACAACAAAGATATGGATGTGGTTTCGAACGCCTCATGCACCACCAATTGCCTCGCGCCTGTAGCCAAGGTGCTCAATGACAACTGGGGCATCGCCGAAGGGCTGATGACCACGGTGCATGCCACCACGGCCACTCAGAAAACCGTGGACGGCATTTCGATGAAAGACTGGCGGGGCGGGCGGGCCGCGGCCGCGAACATCATTCCTTCTTCAACCGGTGCGGCCAAGGCCGTGGGCAAGGTCATCCCCGAGCTGAAAGGCAAACTGACCGGGATGGCGTTTCGCGTTCCCACAATCAACGTTTCCGTCGTAGACCTGACCTGCCGTCTCGAGAAACCGGCCAGTTATGAAGATATCAAGGCCGCCATGAAAAAGGCCTCCGAAAGCACGCTCAAGGAAATCCTGGGTTACACCGAAGAGGCGGTCGTCTCCACCGATTTCCTCCATGACGCCCGGACTTCGATTTTCGACGCCGGCGCAGGAATCATGCTGAATCCCCAGTTTGTCAAGGTCGTTTCCTGGTATGACAACGAATGGGCTTACTCCTGTAAGGTGGGGGACCTGATCACCTATATGGACTCCATATCATAGTGGCTGCCGGAGAATTCCGACCATGAAAAAGAAGACGATCAAGGATGTCTCGCTGAAGGGGAAACGTATCCTCATGCGCGTTGATTTCAATGTGCCCATGGAGGACGGAGTCGTTCAGGATGACACCCGGATTCAGGCCGCGCTTCCGACCATTCGCTACGTCCTCGACCAGGGGGCGAAGAGCCTCGTTCTGATGTCCCATCTCGGTGATCCGAAAAAGGATATGAAAAAGGCCAAAGAGAAGGCCGAGAAGGATGACAAGCCTTTCGACGAGAAAAAATACATCGACGGAAAGCACAGGATGGCGCCGGTGGTTGCCCGTCTCTCCGAACTTCTGGACAGGCCGGTCAAGTTGTCTCCGGATTGTATCGGCGAAGAGACCCGGAATATGGTCAGGGGGCTGGCGGACGGCGAAATTCTGATGCTCGAGAATACCCGGTTCCATCCGGAAGAGAATTCAAAAGAAGTGTCGGAACGTGAAAAAATGGCCAGGGTGCTTGCGGAGTACGGCGATATCTTCGTGAATGATGCCTTCGGCAGCGCCCATCGGGCGCATGCTTCCACCGAGACCGTCGCGCGGTTTCTTCCCGCTGTCGCGGGTTACCTGATGGAAAAAGAGCTTGAATACCTCGAGGACAAAATCGTCAACACCCCCCGGAAACCGTTTGTCGCCATCATCGGCGGCGCCAAGGTGTCTTCGAAGATCGGCGTCATCGAGAGTCTCCTGTCCAAGGTGGACCACATCATTATCGGCGGAGGCATGGCCTATACCTTCCTCAAGGCCAAAGGCATTTCGGTCGGCAAATCGCTTGTCGAAGATGATATGATCGAAACGGCGCGGAATGTGCTTCAAAAGGCTTATGAAAGCCATATCTATATCTATTTGCCGATTGATCATATCGTGACACGGGAGTTTTCGCCGGATGCCGAAGCACGACAGGTTGCACGGAATGCCATCGATGACGGATGGATGGGCATGGATATCGGGCCGCTGACAATCGAAAAGTATAAAGGCGCCCTGAAAGGGGTGCGGACGATATTCTGGAACGGCCCCATGGGCGTTTTTGAATACCCGAAATTTGCTGCGGGCACCAACGCCATCGCCGCGATAATCGCCGACATGAAAGACGCGGTCAAGGTGATCGGAGGGGGAGATTCCGTGTCCGCCGTCAAGAAAGCAGGCGTTGCCGATAAAATGTCCCATATTTCCACCGGCGGCGGAGCCTCACTTGAACTGGTCGAAGGCAAGGTGCTGCCCGGAGTGGCCGCGCTGAATGATGTGTAGACGGGAGGATTCAGGAAATAGGCCGGGGTAAGCGACGAGAGGCATCCCGCATAGCCAGTTGAGATGATACCGAATGAAGAGCGGAGATCTTGAACAGAATTGGAGTTGTCGTCATGCGAAAACCCTTTGTCGCCGGAAACTGGAAAATGTACACCGACTCATCGGATGCGGAGTCCTTGGTCAATGGACTCAAACCCCTGGTATCCGATGTGAAGGGGTTGGATATCGCGGTCTGTCCACCTTTCGTCTATTTGCAACAAGTGGTCAACCTGACGAAAAACAGCAACATCCGCGTGGGCGCACAGAATTGTTATGTCGAATCCAGAGGCGCGTTTACGGGCGAGGTGGCCCCGGAGATGTTGAAAGACGTGGGCTGTGATTATGTGATTATCGGACATTCCGAACGCCGGCATATTCTGGGTGAGACGGACGATCTGATTTGCCGGAAAGTCGTCAAGGCCCTTTCAGCCGGACTCGAGGTCATCCTCTGTGTCGGCGAATTGCTCGAAGAACGTGAAACAGGAAAGACCGACTCAGTGGTCGAAACCCAGTTGTCCAACGGTCTCAAGGAGGTCGCTGCCGGCGATATGTCCCGCGTCACACTCGCATATGAACCGGTCTGGGCGATCGGTACGGGGAGGACGGCTACACCGGATCAGGCTCAGGATGTACACGCGTTTATCCGGAGATGGCTCGGCACCCGGTATTCACCGGATATTACGGACAAGGTCCGGATTCAATACGGCGGAAGCGTCAAACCCGAGAACGCGAAAGACCTGATGGATTGTCCGGACATCGATGGTGCCTTGGTCGGAGGCGCCAGTTTAAAATCCGATAGTTTCGCCGCGATCATCAAAGCGGCCGTGCATTAAACCGAAAAGGCGGATATATGGTTGCGTTTCTTACTGTGATTCATGTTCTGGTCTGTATCCTACTGGTGATCACGATTTTGCTGCAATCGAGCAAGGGCGGGGGAATGGCCGGAATGTTCGGCGGAGGCGGAGGCGGAATGGGAGCCGTGTTCGGCGGACGGGGCGCCGCGTCGTTTCTGTCCAAAGTGACGCTCTGGCTTGGCGTGACTTTCGGCCTGACTTCCGTCAGCATCGCCCTCCTGTCGGCGGGATCGATGCAACGGCAGACGAGTGCGGTCCAGCAGGTCCTGGAAGACGAAGGAACGATGCCGTCCGATATATTGCCCACGGTTCCCGGGGGTACGGTAGAATAAAAAAATCGAACCGGTAAACGGATGTTATTTTAAGTGCAAGGATTGTTCAGGGATGACGATCCGATCCGCCGGGATAGGTGGATGGCGAATCCGCTTGGAACAGGATATACGCCGACATCGCCGGTTGATTGCCGAAGTGGTGGAACTGGCAGACACGCTGTCTTGAGGGGGCAGTGGGAGCAATCCCGTGGGGGTTCGAATCCCCCCTTCGGCACAATTTTTTAAAAAATACGGAGGAACGAATCATGGTCAAAAAAATCCTGAAAAGCATCATCATACTTCACATGCTTTTCTTTTGCGGGATACTCATGGCGCAGCCGGATATCGAGGCATTACAGAAACAGATATCCGAACTTCAGAGAACACAAAAAGAACTGCGCGATCAGATGGAGGTGGAGGGAATCGGCAAGGTTCAGTACGACATCCTGCTTGAGGAGTGGAATCAAAATAAAGAGAAACTGGACGGCCTGATCTCTCAGGCTGCAGCCATACAGGCCGAGGGTGACAAGGAAAATCAGGTCAAGCATGAAATCAATCAGGGGATCAGGAGTCTGCGCATGAGGCAGCACGAGGAGGCCATTTCTCATTTCGACAAAGCCATTGAGATGGATCCGAATGCGGCTAAGGCCTATTCCGGAAAGGCCCTCGCCCTGAAGAATCTGAGACGGTATGCCGAGGCCGAGGAGGCGTATAAGAAAGCTATCGAACTCGATACCGCCGATGCATCAACAAACCTGAATCTGGGGACCCTTTACGGCGACCAGAACAAGTATGACCTGGCCCTGGCCCAATACCGGGTGGCGCTCGAGAAAGATCCGACGGTGGCGAAGATCCATTATCAGATCGGAAGCGTGTATAATGCCCAGAAGGATTATTCCAGGGCGGCCGAAGCCTTTCGGAAGGCGACCGAAGTCGATCCGAATTACGCGCTCGCCTACAATGCGCTGGGTGCCGCGTTAATCGAACTGCACAAGTATACAGATGCAATCGACGCGCTTCAAAAGGCCGTTATGCTGGATCCCAGGTTCGGCCATGCCTACTACCGGCTTGCCAAGGCGTTCAATGCCACAGGCCGTTATTCGGATGCGATCCGCAATGCCGAACAGGCGATTGAGCACAGGAGGGAACTGCATGGCCCCGCCCAGATCGAAATCGGAGAGGCACATGAAAAATTGGGTGACAAGGCCAAGGCGATGACGGCTTATACAGAAGCGGCCAAGGATCGGCGTTACAAGAATTACGCAGATTACAAAATCGAACAATTGAAAAAGAATTGACCCCGGGGTTGGTTCAATTTCGGATTTGATAACCCATCGGGTTGGTTCGATGGGTTTTTCTGTTTGATGTCGGCAAATGCGCAAGAGGGTTTTGGTATGGATTTTTCGATGATCTGGGCCCTGGTCATCATGGGTGGATTGGGCGTGCTGTTCGGTGCAGGTCTGGCGGTCGCTTCGCGTGTATTCGCGATTCGACGGGATTCCCGTGTCGCCCAAATTGAGGCGGTGCTTCCGGGTGCCAATTGCGGCGCCTGCGGCGCACCCGGATGCGGCGGATTTGCCGAAGGCGTGGTGGAGGGGAAGTATTTGGTGAACGGATGCACCGTCGGTGGATCCGAGGTGGCCCGAAAGGTGGCTGAGATTATGGGCACTGAGGCCGGAGATACGGTTTCCGCCGTGGCGGTCGTTCGCTGCCGCGGCGACGTGAACGCCTGTCCGGACCGGGCCGTGTATCAGGGTATACACGATTGCCGGGCCGCCGTCCTGATCGATAACGGCGCGAAAGGGTGCACATACGGATGTCTCGGATACGGCACATGTGTCACCGCGTGTCCTTTCGAGGCGATGCGGATGGGCCCCGATGGTCTTCCCGTCGTCATCGAGTCGCTGTGCACCGGGTGCGGGGAGTGCGTCAGGGCCTGCCCGCGTGACATTATGGAACTCATGCCCCGTGACCAGAAAGTATTTATCGCCTGTAAATCACAGGATTTCGGGAAGGCCGTCAAGGCGGTCTGCAGCGTCGGTTGTATCGGTTGCGGCCTGTGTGCCAATCCGAAAACCGTCCGGAACGAGGTCATTACCATGGACGGCAAGCTACCCCGTATCCATTATGAAAAAGTCGAACACTCCTGGGAAGACTTAAAGCTTGCTGTGGTGAAATGCCCCACCCGGTCTTTCGGCGTTCGGGGGGGGGTTCCCGAAGAATCGCCTGAGGAAGAACCGGTTTCGGAGGAACCCGCACGCTGATCCCTTACGGCCGGATTTTCAGCGGCAATTCCGATCTACGATTAACAGGAGAAGAACGACGGCGTTCAGGACGGCGAGGATCAGCAGCGTGTCCATCAAGCCGAAAAGCGGGATGAGCAGGGCACTCGCAATCAGTGCCCCGCCGGATGAACCGATCAGGTCGATTCCGTACAGTATGCCGGCAGCGAAGCCCGAGGATCCACTCCACATGGCGGCCAGTTGAGTCGCGAGGACGAACTGTTTGCCGCCGATGAATCCGCATAGGGCGATCAGGGAAGAAAATCCGAGGGCGATATAATCCGAATTAAGGATTCCTCCATTCAAATGATTCACACCCAGGAAAGCCATGACCATCAACGGCAGGAGGGCCATGGCCGCCTGAAGGATTGTAAACGATTTTAAACCGATGGAGGCGTCCGTGCATCGCGTCTGTCGCCAGGCTCCCATGCTGAGTCCGATCATATAGGCAGACACCATCAAAGCGACATGCGGATAGATGTGGCCGCAGATGATCTGAAAACCGAGGATGAGTGCGAATTCGAGAGAGATTTCCGTGAATCCGACACTCCATATCGATAGCGACACCAGGGCAGGACATCGTTTTCTCCATATCCCGCGGAACGCTTTCAGAGAAAGCATTCCGAGTAAGCCGAAGAGTCCTAAACCGATGAGGATATGGGACGTCCGGAGAGGCCGCAGGGCCTGGTAAAGGGATTTCGTCGCCCCCGAGAAATAAGTCGCCCAGAGGATTGCATCATAATAATAGCCGATCGGGAAGAAATCCCGGTTGATTTCCCTGTCGGATATCGGATAGAGCCGTTCTTTGATATAGTCTATCCGGTCCGGTGCGAGACGATCGAACAGGTAATACTCTTCCACAAACCACGTGCCGAGCCGGAGGTTTCGGATTCTTTTTACGAGGGTATCCGAATGCGTTGACAGATGTCTGTCCGAGACGGATGCCACCATGCGGACGGTCTCTCCCGGCAGGACTATGGTGTAAGGGAAGACCGATGTCAGCGTTCCGTGGATCGCGCTGAGAAAATCCGCGAGCTCATGGCCGATGACGTTTTCAGACCCCTGGAGTGCGATGCCGAATATCCCATCTTCGGACAGATTTTGATGAACCAGTCTGAAGAATTCCTGGGTATAATAGCGATTGATCTGCGCCGTATAGGGGCTGGGCATGTTGAGCAGGACGGCATCGAAAAGGGTGTCATTGCGCGCGAGAAAACCCCTGCCGTCTTCGCTCCGGAACCGGATCCTGGGATCATCGAGCGGAAGGCTGAGGTTGGGCGGCAGGTGCATCCGGGTGAGGTCCAATAGTTTCCTGTCCGGATCCACATAGAAGGCCGATTCGATGGAGGCGTGTTTGAGGGCCTCCTGCAGTGCGCCTTCGGGTCCGGCGCCGAGCAACAGGACACGGCGCGGATCGGGGTGTTGAATGAGCGACAGATGTACCGCCTCTTCGGATGTCTCCGGATCGGGCGCAGACCAGACATGGAGACCATTTTGGTAAAGCGTGATTTGTCCGTTTTGTCTGGAAAAGGTCATGTGTCCGTAAGCCGTATTCTCCGAAAGGAACGGACGACGGTTTCTCCAGAACACCCGGTCGCCAAGCCGTTCGAGGTTCTCCCCAGAGACGGGCAGGAGGGCGGCGGCGGACAGGATGACAAGGACGGAAGAAGGCAGCCATGAACGGACATGACGTCCTCGCCGGAAACAGAGAACCGCGCCGCTCAGCAGATTCATCGCGAGCAATGCGAGCAAAATCTCGCCGGCATCGAGACGCGGCAGGAAGAACAGACTCGCCGCGATTCCTCCGACACCGGCCCCGAAGGCTTCGAGGATGAAGGGCCGGCCGGAGGGATGCAACGTCAGTTTTTCAGCCGCAAGGCCGTGACAGACGGTCGGATAAGCGGCGCCGGACAGGAGACAGAATGGGGCCAGAAGAATCATAATGAGGAAAAACATGGGGCCGAGGCCGATGATTTCACCGGCCGAGACACCGAAGATCGACCTTCCCGCCCTGATTCCGAGAAATGTGAGCGGCATGGCCGCGGCCAGTCCGATCTGAAGAAACAGGATTGTGAGAATCTTCGGATGTTTTTGTCTGGAGGCCAGCAGGCTTCCCAGTCCCGTCCAGATCAGCCAGGCACAGAGCAGGCTGCCGATAGCGATTTCATTGCCGTAAAAGACGGTCAGACATTCGCGCATCAACACGATCTGCGCGGAGATGCCGGAGAAGCCGATGGTCCAGATGATCAGATCCAGCCGGCCGCGTTTTCCGAACCGGTATTTCATTTCGTGTTTAAGGTACATCAATCGAAACCATGAATCAAGATGTATTTGAGAAGGATAGCACATGCTCAAACTTTATAACAGTTTAACAAGGATGAAAGAAGTATTCGAACCGCTCGGCCCTCCCTTTGTGGGCATGTATGTCTGCGGTCCGACGGTATACGATGAACCACATCTCGGTCATGCAAAAAGTTATATTTCATTCGATATAATCGTGCGCTTCCTCCGGGCCGCAGGATACCGGGTCCGTTATGTTCAGAACATCACCGATGTCGGGCACCTTCTCGACAACGAAGCGGGGGAGGACCGGATCCTGAAAAAAGCCCGCCTGGAACGCCTCGAACCGGTCGAAGTAGCCCAGAAGTATGAAAACAGTTATTTCCGGTCCATGGACCGGCTGAACAATTTGCGACCCGATATTTCCTGCCGGGCGACCGGGCATATTCCTGAAATGCTCGAAATGGTCCAGGCGCTGATTGAAAAAGGATACGCCTACGAGGAAGACGGCAATGTCTATTTCGATGTTCGCAAGTTTGCCGGATACGGGAAACTGTCCGGGCGTACCCTGGACGAACTCAGAGAGGGTGTCCGGAACGAACCGGCGGAGGGCAAACGGTATTTTGCGGATTTTGCCCTGTGGAAGAAGGCCGATGCCGCACATCTGATGCGGTGGCGTTCGGTCTGGGGAATGGGATTCCCGGGATGGCATCTCGAATGCTCGGTCATGGCCGCCAAATACCTGGGAGAAAGCATCGACATCCATGGAGGCGGCTTGGATAACCAGTTTCCCCATCATGAATGCGAGATTGCCCAGAGTGAGGCGGCGAGTGGAAAACCCTTCGTGAAATACTGGATCCATAACAACATGGTCACGGTGGAAGGCCAAAAGATGAGCAAGTCCCTGGGTAATTTTGTGACCCTCGGCACACTTTTTGAAAGATTTACCCCGATGACCGTCCGGTTCTTCGTCCTTCAGGGACACTACCGTTCGCCCCAGGATTTTTCGGATCAGGCGCTCGAAGCCGCCGGCAAGGGATTCGGGAAACTGGCGCGGACGATTTCGGATCTCCGCGAGAAAATCTCCCGTGTGCCGGCAGAAGGAAAAGATGTGCCCGAAGGGCCCTGGGGCGAATATCGAGAACGATTTTTCGCATTTATGGAAGACGATTTCAATACGGCGGGAGCCATCACCGTTTTGTTCGACCTGGCGAAACGGATTCATTCCGTTCTCGATACCGTCCCGAAGACGGATTTGATCCAAGCCGAACGTCTGTTTTCCTTTCTCTCAGAGGACATTCTGGGTTTTCGTTTTCAAGACGTGGAACGGTATTCGTCCGGTTCCCTGGAATCCGATCTGATCGCATTATGCATCGAATTGCGCCGGGAATGCAGGGAGCAGAAACTCTGGACGCTTGCCGATCGGATCCGCGAAGGGCTGATGACGATGGGTATTTCACTAGAGGACGGAAAAGACGGAACGCGCTGGCGGAAAAAAACATGATAAACAGTCACTTTTCTGTTGACAACCGGTTTTTTTTTATTTATACTATGCCTTCTTGAAAAGTTCTTTTAGATCCGGTGTTGAATTCGTGCTGGCGTAGCTCAATCGGTAGAGCAGCTGATTTGTAATCAGCCGGTTGTAGGTTCAAGTCCTATCGCCAGCTCTCATTTCATGCGGGTCATTGCACACGGATTGTCGGAGGGGTTCCCGAGCGGCCAAAGGGAACAGACTGTAAATCTGTCGGCGAAGCCTTCGGAGGTTCGAATCCTCCCCCCTCCACATCTCTTTATTTTATTCGCGGGAATAGCTCAGCCGGCTAGAGCGTCAGCCTTCCAAGCTGAATGTCGCGGGTTCGAATCCCGTTTCCCGCTCAATCGAGAAAAAAGAAAAGAAAAGGTCAATATTTTTGCTTGCATATTGCCTTTTTTTTTGGTATACTTAAAAGCTTTTTAGCTGGAGGATATTTTACGCCCTGTAGGCGTTTTTTGTTCATATCGCCCACGTAGCTCAGTCGGTAGAGCGCATCCTTGGTAAGGATGAGGTCACCAGTTCAATCCTGGTCGTGGGCTCTCCATTTCGGTCCGGAATTGGAGATGAGACAGAAAGTGGAAACTGAAGGAGAAATCTCATGGCAAAGGCGAAATTTGAGCGTACCAAGGAGCATGTGAATATCGGTACGATCGGACATGTTGATCACGGCAAGACGACGCTGACGGCGGCGATCACGATGTATTTATCGAACAAG
>DSAP01000118.1 GCA_011046415.1 bacterium
CTCGGCATATTGTTGTTCCCCGGTTGAGATGTACAGTTGAAGATTGGTGGAAATATCCCCTGCTCCACTTCTCCAGGTCGGGCGATCCTGCGGCTGATCGGCAAGTAATTCCGTTGCCTCTTTTAGGAGTCTTTTCGACTGAGACAACGCCCTTTCGGCAAGATCGTCGTTATATCCCCTCAACGCCCGGCTTGCCGAGGCGAACATGGCTGCTGCCCTGAGATCGAGATTAGGATTACGACTCGTAAATGCCCACATGTCATCCTTAACCCCGCTCGACAGGCCGTCAGGGGCTATTTCGTAAGGTCCGAGATCCGGATTATAAGGAAGGCCGTCTGTTATGGAGGCTGCGTCACCCAGGTGATGGTAATTATATAGAACAGAGTTAGAGAGAGCCTGTGCCATGTGGCCGATAATCTCTGCCTGAGCGACCAGTTGCAAAGTCCCGTGCTCGATAAACTGCAATATGTCCGGCGTTCCGTCCGGTCGATGAAGAATCACATAACGTTGATCCTGATCAACAAAAGTCTGGTCACGCAGGGGTTTGAAATACTCCCATGTCTGGACAAAGTTCTGCACAACGCCAATGTTCGATCCGGTTTCAATATCAAAATCTCCGGCGTCGAAGAAACCGCCTACATTTAATCCGGGGATCAATTCCAATGCATCATACCGGGTGTCGGTTGTTGGTCCTTGCCAGTGGAGGTCGAAATGATCGGTTTTTGGGGGAGCCTGGAGATATCCTTCCTTAAAAGGCTCGCCGTGCCATACCCTGTAAGCCTCCTTTACGTATACATGATTCATATGTATTGGAATCCATATATCGCTGGTGGCGTCGGTGATCTTATCGTAAACGTCCTCTTCTATGATGAAGTTATTTGTTTTAAAATCACCATACTGAATATAATAGATACCGGGGGTGTTAACCGAAGAAAAATCGAATTTCACATAGTGATATTTATAATAGTCACCCCAGGGTACGATATCGCCGCTGAATACTCTGGTTGTTCCGCCCTCTTCGTTTATTTTAAATATCGATGCTTCTGCGAGCGGTATGTCTTTCTTGTCGAGTTCAATAACAGAGACTTTTGGTTGCCAAGGGAGGTAACCCACTTGCGAGAAGCCGATATTCGGCTCTCTGATCCAGCCATCAATGGCATTGGGTTCAACTGTCCAGGTCAAAACCTTGCCTGTTTTTCCTGCCGGAAGTAAACTGCGAACGACATACCAGCCGTTTTGTGCCAGTATACGGCCATCGAAAAGCATCAGATCGGCATCATGGGCAGTAATTTTCACCATCCGTTCGGGATCATCGGGTGCAAGTAGAATGGTACGGCCGGTTTCGAGAGGAAGCGGATCTATAAAGGTACCCGTCCCCCTGTCGTCTGCAGTTACATACCCCTTGTATTGTTCAATTTTTTCACTGTTAGGCCTCGTAATGGTGTTACCTGCCGCGTAGCGAGGGAAACGATTGAAACGCCCATCCATTAAATAGGCTTTTCCCCAATATTGTGAGGGAAGAAACTCAAGGTTAAAACCTGCGTCTCCTTCAAGTTCCGTGGGAATGGGTTTATCCAGGTAAACAGAGATCTCAACGCTTTTACCCTTAGCCGTTACAACCACCCGCGAATCAAAATCGTACTGTTCATACCTTAACACAGACTCAATGGTTTTTGTCTCATGGTCTACCGTTCGGGCTGGTATTGCCGGAACAAGATCCCACTGCTCCGGAGTGTTTGAAAGTCTCACGGCACCGCCTTGCGATGTTCTGACGCCATGGTGAATCAATTCTATGCCGGCAGTCTTTTCATCGTTGAAACCTCCTGTAAAAAGGTTGCTGTACACAAGGACATTGACGCCTTGCGTCTCGAAATAATCAAGATCATTGAGTATCAAATCCTGGCTCGAAGCATCATTGAATGCCCCTGATGATAACGCTACAAGTGCTGAAAATGTGAGTCTTTTCAAATTCATTACCCGTCCTTTGCTCCTTTAAAAAAGACATTTTTTGAACTTATATTGTTTGTTTCTGTCAAGTACTTTTATAAAAAGATGTTCATGAAAAGGATAAAGATATTATCCTCCATTGTCAAGTCATATTTTTGAAGAATATCTCCTTTGAATCGACCTCTTTCCCCTCCGGGATGCGGCAAACTTCCCGGAAGTTTCGATCCTGCATTTCGGAGGAGATTCAAACCGGGCAGGCGATGGACCTCCCGGAGGCGGACCGGAAAAAGTACAACGGGGCGGAATCCCGGTACGGACACGGATCCGGTTTTTTTGCTTTGCCGTATGGATGTTTTTCTGTTTCCCCATTATTGACTCGACAGTAAACGTACAGTTATTTATAGTGATATACGTGAACGTATATGTTGTATTGCGGAGAGTACCATGAAAGAAAAAATTTACACACTCGAGGAATTCCTGAAGAAAACCGGCGTCGATGCAAACCGGCTGGGCGACTGGGTGCAGCGGAAGCTGGTCCGGCCGGTCGGGTTCACGGACGAGCAGGCGCCTTTCTATTCCTCGCGGAAGCGGAACATATCCTCAAACTCGAACAGCTCGGGTACGCGGCCGAAGAAATCGAGAAAATCATCAAGAAAATCGGCCTTCCCCGGGCCGGGGCATCCGGCAAGGAACGCAGGGAACCGGAGAAGATCTTGACCGTGGGCGCCCTCGCCGAGCGGGCGGGCATCAGCCCAAGGACGATCAAGCACTGGGAGGAACTGCTCAAAAAGAACAAAAAGGAAATCCAGAACCTGCGGGGCAATGCCAGAAGCGCCCGCGAGAAGAAAGGAAAAGCCGTTGCCTAAGATCGTCTTCATCGAACCCCGGGCGCCCAACCTGCATATCTTCTCCAAATTCACCCTGCCGCGCCTCGGTCCCTTCATCCTCGGGACGCTGATGAAAAACCGCGGGTGGGAGGCCGGGATCATCGTCGAACAACTCGCCTCCATCGATTTTCAGGCGCTGAAGGACGCGGATCTGATCGGCCTCGAATCCGTGAAGAAATTCCTCGAGGGCCGTTGGCTGGCCCTGGGCATCGCCCATTACGCGCGCGGACTGAACCGGTTCTGGAAACGCAGGAACAAGACCTTCCTGAAGGCGCTGGAACTGCTCAATCCCGAAAAGGAGGCCGCCGTGTCGGTGGATTACCGGCAGCGGGTGCTCCTGGATCCCTGAGCGGATTTGCGGACGGACGCGGTTGTCATTGGGCCGCGGGATTGGATCCGCACAGACCCGGCCGCGGCATTTTTTCCCCCTTCCGGAGGGTGTCGGAGGGATTCCGGGGGGGGCGTCCTTTACCGCGGGAAATCGAAGACGAGTTCGAGATTCAGGAAAATGCTCAGGTCCAGACGCGCCCCGAGCGGATGGGTCCGGACCGGGTCGTTCAGGACGTTGAAGCACATCAGGCCGGTCCTGAGCCGGTTTCCCCACATCCATTTCCGGACCGAGAGATTCAGCAAAACCATGTTTCCCAACCGGCCGGGATACCCGTCCGCCGGCCCGCAGGGGAACCATTCCGTGCCGGACAGGCAGGTGAAATCCGCATGCAGGCCGAAGGAGGGGGCGGGACGGTAATCCCACGCGAGGGACAGTTTATGCCGCGGCGAACGGTTCATCGCGCTTTCGAATCCGGGGCCGCCGCCGAAAGGCAGGGTGCGGATATAGGAGAATCGAAAAGAAAGACGCCGGGACGGTGAATAAGAAAGCCGGATCCGGCCGCCCGCCACGGTCCCGTCCTCCGTCCCGGCCGCCGGGGCCGCCGTTAAGGCCGCCGTCCCCCGGAACGCGCCGTCGTGATCCGCGGGCATGTGCCGGTGGCGGCGGACGAATCCCCGGACTCCGATGACGGTCTTGGGGGCGTCGTACATCCATTCCAGGAACAGGCCCGTATGCCGGTATTTCCCCGGATCGCCATCCAAATCAGGGCGGACGGGCATCGGGTCCGCGATTTTCCCGTCCCGGTCCTCCCGGAAACGGGACGCGTCGTCTTCGGCCGGGAGGCGTTCGGCGTACATCCATCCGGTTTCCAGGCGCTGTCGTCCGCCGGGCCGCCACGCCGCATGCATCAGGGCCTTGACCGACACCCTGTCTCCGTCCGAGGTCAGATGAACGGCCGCCCCGGGACGAATCCGGCCCGGCCCGGCGGCGGCGATGTCCCCGTACAGACGGGCGAGGGACACAGTCCGCGTGACTCCCTGTTTGATCCGCAGATCGAAGCGGTCACGGCCGAATCCGACACGGCCCTCCCATTCCCTTCTCACGGCCCGGAGCTCAAGAGTTCCATGGCTGTTCCGCACGGTCCGGCCCGGATCTGCGTCCCGGAAGCCCGCCGCGCTTTCCAGCGATTGTGCGGACTGTTTGCAGCGATAGGCCAGCGAGAGAGAAGAAGAGACAGGCAGCCGGCCATCCAGACCGGCATGCCGGAATACATTCCGGACCGGGATTTCCCGGGACAGGGGGCCGTAAAACAGCAGGTCGGATCCTTGCTTCGAATTCCACGGAGAGTCCCCGGCCCTGGAATATCCGATCTGCAGGCGATGCTCCCCGCCGAAGGCCTTGCCCCCGAGATGCAGAAACGGCGAGAACACATAGGCCCGCAACCATTCCCAGGGATAATCGGGCAGGCGCCCGGCGAGGACCTGGTCCGTCGCGGCGAACTGATTGAAACCGAAGCCGATCCTGCCCCATATGCGTTCCGATCCTACGGACAGGGAGGAAAAGTGATCGTTCGCGACCCGGTCCACATTCGGCGTCGCATGCGGGGTGAATGCCCAGGGGCCCGGATCCCCCGTCTCGTTCCCCGCCGCGTACCGGTGCCGGAACGTCACGCCGGACCGGGGAGGGGCGGTGTGGATGTGGATGATCCCCGATTCCACGAACAGGCCGTCCCGGATCTGCGGCGTCGTCGAGACCACGACCGAATCGATGATTCCGAGGGAGAGCGGCAGCAGATACAGGCATCTCCGATCCAGCACATCCAGATCCATGCGCTGGTGGTCCACCATCAGGATCCAGTTTTGCCCGCCCGGGGCCGGGGATTCGAGGGGATAAACGGCCCACCGGAAACCGTCCAAAGTCACGGCGTGCCACGCCCAGAGCAGCGTCCCGATCTCGGAGACCCGGATGATGCCGGACCGTTGAATCATCTCGCGTGTGATAACCTGGGTGCCCGGCCGGACGGATGCCGCGGGAAGCAAGGCCAGACCTGTCAGGAGAGATATCGTGGGAATCTTCATCGGGCGTCCGGGGCTATTCCAGGAATTTCCGCAACCACGGCGGCGTGTTAAACCGGCGGCTGAGTCCCATGGATAAGAAGGCGAGGTGAATCCTTTCATGCGTGAATATTTTCCATGTGACGCCGGTGACGGAGAGTCTCCATTTCTCAGACCAGGCGTAATGCAGGCCCGAACACAGTCCCGCGGCGAATTCCTGTTCCTGCATCAGATGGACGCTGAAACCGGAAGCGGACCGGTCGAAGCGCATCCGGCAGAACCCGGCGCGTCCCCCCAGAAAACAAGCCAGGGTGCGCGAAAGCCGCCATTCTTTTTTCCAGTCCGCATACACAAAGAGGCTGTTGAAAGAGGGCTGCCGGTCCGATACGGCGGAGAAGGGCATATATTGAAATCCGAGCTGAATCCGGCCGGCATAAAAGGGAGACTCCGCAAACACATCGATTCCGCCCCGGGATTGCCAGTACCGGTGAAACCGGTTCCGGTTCGTGTCGATGAGGCCGTGCGATCCCACATGAACGGTGTGAAAGGGGATTTTCCCGGACGGGACTCCGGTCGAGGCCGGGGAGAAGACCGGGAGGAACAACAGGAGGACGCCCGCCGTCAGACGCCTTTGTTTTTTTCGGGAGGTCATTCCGGCGTTTCCCGGTTCCCTCCGAAATCCGGCATGCCTCCGGTTTTCGTGATTTTACTCCCCGGTCGCATACCGCTTCATGAACTGCATCCGGCCGTAGAGCAGCCGTTGCTCCGGAGTCCGCGCCGCCGATGTACCGCGGATTTCATCCAATGACGGGATTCCGTGTGTATCCAGCCAGGCGTCGAGTTCGCGTATGACCGCTTCGAGATAGGCGATCCCGTTTTTATAGAGCGCAGAACACATCTGAACAGTTGTGGCCCCGGCCATCAGCAATTTGATCACATCCTTCCCGCCGTACACGCCCGTGCTCGCGGCAATATCGCATGCGATCCGGTCCGAGACCAGGCCGATCCAGCGGAGGGGCACGCTGATCTCTTCGGGCGCGCTGAACGGTTCCGCGGGGACGATACGCCGGGTTTCGACATCGATGTCGGGGCTCCAGTACCGGTTGAACAGCGTGAGCCCGGAAAGACCCGTGTCGTTTCCCAGCCGGAGGATCATCTGCGGCAGATTCGAGAAAAGCGTCCCGATCTTCATCGTCACCGGGATGGAAACCCTGGACCCGACCGCCTCCACGATTCGGAAATAATTTGCCTCGATTCCGGCGGGATCCCGGTCCGCATCATCGATATGCAGGACGTTCAATTCCAGCGCATCCGCACCGGCTTCCTCGATTTTGCTGCTGAACCGCGCCCATTCGCCGTCCGTCAGGCAGTTGACATTGGCGATTACGGGTATTTTGAGCGTTTCTTTCGCCTGCCTGATCAGATCCAGATATCCGCCGATGCTGTGTTCATGCGTCATGCGCGTCAGATAATCCATGGCCTCGGGATGGACGCCGAAATCCGTTCCCTCGAGCTGCTCACAGGTCTCGAGCAGGATCTGTTCCTCGAAGATGGATTTCAACACGACGGCGCCCGCGCCGGCCTGTTCCAGTTTCCGGATACTGTCGATCGATTGGGTCAAACCGGAACTGGCGGCGATGACCGGATTCCTGAGCGTGAGTCCCAGATAGCGTGTCGTCAAATCAGCCATGGTGTTTTCCTTTGTTTAGACCTGCCGGAAATCTTGATGCAGCGTACGGAATAAATTAGAATAATTGTCACAGGGAATCAAGCGATTTTCCGTAACGCCGCGGTCTTTTTTGACTGGATGATTGATCTTTGCAAACCACTGGCTTTGCCAGTGGTTCACGATCTTAAACGGGTCGGCACTAAACGTGCCTTCTTTTGCTCGCGGCCTTTGGCCGCAATTAAAAGCCACCGGCTTTGCCGGTGGTCGTTTATTCACGAATTGTGTGAAGGGAAAGATTCCAGAGGATTTTATCAATTTTTACGGCAATTATCCGGTTGACATTTTTCCTTCCATCCAATATATTGAATAGACTGTTTCCATGATATCCGGCTCATTCCAGCGTAATCAAAAATCGGAGCGCCCATGCATATTTTCAGGATTTCGGAGTTGTCCCGTCACATCGGTCAGGAAGTCACGGTCCGGGGATGGCTGTACAATAAACGATCGAGCGGAAAACTCCGGTTTCTTCTGGTCCGGGATGGATCCGGGATCGTGCAGACCGTGACTTTTCAGGGCGATGTTTCCGAGGCCGTATTCGAGGCAAGCGACCGGGTTACCCAGGAGAGTTCCATCAGTGTGACGGGGAAGGTCGCCGAAGACAAAAGGTCTCCGGGCGGGGTCGAACTCCAGGTCCGGGACATCCAAATCCATCAGATCGCGCCCGAATACCCGATCTCACCCAAAGAACACGGATCGGCCTTTCTCATGGATCACCGGCATCTGTGGCTGCGTTCATCCAAACAGCACGCCATCCTGAAGATCCGTCATGAAATCATCCGGGCCAGCCGGGATTTCTTCGATTCACAGGGTTTCGTCCTGGTGGATGCACCCATCTTTACTCCCGCAGCCTGCGAGGGCACGACGACCCTGTTCGAGACCGATTATTTCGGCGAGAAGGCCTTCCTGACCCAGAGCGGCCAGCTCTATATGGAGGCCGCTGCCATGGCTGTGGGCAGGGCCTACTGCTTCGGTCCGACTTTCCGCGCGGAGAAATCCAAGACCCGGCGTCATCTCACCGAATTCTGGATGATCGAGCCGGAGGCGGCCTTCATGGACCTCGAAGGCGACATGGAACTGGCGGAAAACTATGTCGCCCATATCGTCCATCGCGTGCTCGACGAGCGGAAGGAGGAGTTGAAGGTCCTAGAACGGGACACGGCGCCGCTCGAAGCGGTCCAAACGCCGTTCCCCCGGATTTCCTATGACGAGGCCGTCCGGATCCTGCACGAAAAGGGGCTCCCCTTCGAATATGGGAACGATTTCGGCGCCCCGGACGAGACCGCAATCTCGGAGAATTACGACCGGCCGGTGATGGTGCACCGGTATCCGGCCGCGATCAAGGCCTTCTACATGAAAAAGGATCCCGCGGATCCCACGAAAGCCCTGTGCGTGGACATGCTCGCTCCCGAGGGCGTGGGCGAGATCATCGGCGGCGGCCAGAGGGAGGACGACTACGATACTCTTCTGGCGAGCATCGACAAACACGGCCTCCCCGTATCGGCGTTCGAATGGTACCTGGATCTGCGGAAATACGGTTCCGTGCCCCATGCCGGATTCGGCCTCGGCATCGAACGCACCGTGGGCTGGATCTGCGGCACGCCGCATGTCCGCGAGTGCATCCCCTTCCCCCGGATGATGCACCGGCTGACGCCGTAGTTTTGGGTAAAAGATCAATGTTAATAGGGTGATAAATGAGTATTTTACTCACTGATCATCAGATTGAGGAATTGATTCTCGAGGTTAAACTCTTACCCCCAGATTTTCGGAGCAAACTATATTTACGACCCAAGAGAAGTCATAAAGAAGGTGAGTTAGATATCTTGGGCGAAAACGGAAACGAGTTCCGTGTTATTTTACGGCAAAATATGATCAATAATTGGGATTTTTCAGTAATCGTAGAGTTTCGACCAGAGAAATCCAATCAGATCTTCAGACTACGTCGTTATAATGGTAAACATGCACATACGAACAAAATTGAGAAAACGACATTTTACAATTTCCACATTCATTTTGCGACAGAAAGGTATCAGCAATCCGGGTTTAAAGAGGATACTTATGCGGAAATGACGAATCGATATTCCGAATTGAGCGGAGCGTTCGATTGTCTTTTATTCGACTGTAGTTTTAAATTGCCTGATAATACTCAATCAGAATTATTTTAGGAGGTCAGAGATGAGTATTTCAGATGTTGAAAGAGATTTTAAGAGAAAAGTATGTAGTGAATTGAGTCTTTCCGAGGAGGGGCTAAATCGATATCGAGTGTTTACTCCTTTTATGTTTGAGGACGGGGATCATCTGTCAATTGTACTCAAGAATGAAAATTCGAAATGGATCCTCTCTGATGAGGGGCATACATTTATGCACTTAACATATGAAATTGAAGATAAAGATCTATATAAGGGAACAAGACAGAAAATCATTTCTAATTCACTCGCGATGTTTCAAGTTGAGGATAATAATGGAGAACTTATTGTTCCAATACAAAATGATAATTTTGGGGATTCGCTTTATAGTTTCATCCAAGTGCTGTTAAAAATATCAGATATTTCCTTCCTTTCGAGGGAAAGGATTCGCTCTACTTTTTTAGATGATTTTCATGAATTCATTGAAAAAACCATTCCAAGTAAAAGAAGGGTATTTGATTGGCACGATCCAGTATTTGACCCAGAAGGTAAATATTTGATTGATTGCAGAATCAATAATATGCCAAAGCCTTTATTCATTCACGGGGTAACCAACGACGATAAAACCAGGGATACAACGATAACTTTATTACAATTTGAAAAGTGGGGAAAGAAATTTCACTCTATCGCGATTTTTGAAGATCAAGAGCAAATAAACCGGAAAGTCTTGGCGCGTTTCAGTGATGTTTGTGAAAAACAATTTTCTAGTCTCAGTGCAAATCGGGATAGAATTGGTAAATATATTTTGGATTCAATAGAGTTATAATTGGTATGGTCCAAATCGCCGTCATCGGTGGGCGCGAGGTGTCCCGGGAAACCCTAGAAAAAGCCGAGACGGTCGGCCGCCTGATCGCGGAGCGGGATGCCGTCCTGATCTGCGGCGGTATGGGCGGCGTGATGGAGGCGGCCTGCCGCGGCGCCAGATCCGCAGGAGGCATGACCGTGGGCATCCTGCCGACCGCCTCCCGGCTGGATGCGAATCGCTTCGTGGATATCGTGATCCCGACGAACCTGGGCGTGGCCAGGAATGCGGTGATCATCCAGGCCGCGGATGCGGCGATTGCGGTGGGCGGCGGTTACGGCACGCTTTCCGAGATGGCTTTCGCGCTCCAGAAAGGGATCCCGCTGGTTTCGATCGACAGCTGGCCGGTCGATGACACGGTTCCCCGTATCCCGGATCCCGCCGAAGCGGTGGCGTGGGTTTGTAACCAGATCGGCAGTCCGAAAAAGAACATATTCCCGTAAGGCGTCACGAACACCCCGGAAATGATAGACTCAGCCCAATTGATTTTCAGACTATTCAAAAAACTTCGCCGCGGACCCCTTTTTTAAAAAAGAGAGGAAGACAGCAGTGTGAATCCGAAAACCACGCTGCGATGATTATTCGTCCAGACAAATCCGGCTTGCGTCTGTCCGGGCGGGTCGGCATGGGTTGGATCGGAATGGTTCCGGACACGGCGATTCCGGATGGATCGGGAGGCAACGTGTAGCGCATGCCGGATGAACACCGAAAAAAAGTATTCCTGGCGCTTTTTCTTTCCATTTTTTCGGCCATGCTCGGCATGGGCATCATCGCGCCTTTGATGCCGATCTATGCATCGGCACTGGGGGCGGGCGGCTTCAGTCTGGGGGTGGTGTTCGCCATGTTCGCCGTGTCGCGCACGCTTTTCATGCCGATGACGGGCCGGCTTTCAGACCGGTATGATCGCAAACTCTTCATCGCGACCGGGCTTTTGATCTATGCCCTGGCTTCGGTCGGATATATCTGGGCCGGTTCGGTGATCCAACTGATCTGGATCCGTTTGTTACATGGAATCGGATCGGCGATGGTCATCCCCATTGCGGCCGCCTATATCGGAGACATCTCTCCGGAAGGCCAGGAAGGCCGGATGATGGGCGGATTTCAGGTCGCGATGTTTACGGGCTTCGGATTTGGGCCCTTGATGGGAGGGGTACTCGGAGATGTTTTCGGGATACCTCCGGCATTTTGTCTGATGGGCGCTTTCAGCATTGTCGCATGGATTCTCGTGGTTTTCCTGCTGCCTGCGGACGGTCGCGGATTGCGCCATAAAAAGCAGAGGCAGAAAGCCACGCCGTTCCGGACGCTGTCACGGTCTGACTCTTTCAAAGGCCTCATGCTGTTCCGGTCCATCAATGCCGCGGCAAGGGGCGTTCTGATCGTTTTCTTGCCGGTGGTCGCGTATAATCTGGAATTCAGGTCCTCCGAAATCGGAATCCTGTTGTCTTTTAATCTGCTGGTCACCGCGGTCCTGCAACACTATTTCGGGAAAGTGGCCGACCGGAGTTACCGGCCCGGCCTGGTCGTGCTGGGCAATGCGATCACGGGCTTGTCGATATTCCTGATCCTTGTCGCACGGACCCGGTTCGATTTCTTTCTCGTGAGTCTGATCATGGGGGTGGGAGGAGGTATCGCCTTTCCGGCAGCAGGAGCGATGGCCACCGAACTCGGCCGGAAACACGGGATGGGCAACATCATGGGCTGGTTCAACACGGGCCAGAGCCTGGGACAGGTCGCCGGACCGGTCTTTGCCGGATGGATCATGGATCTTTTTGGAATTCCCTGCGTATTTATTTCGGTCGGGTTGATCAGCATTCTGGGGTGTGCAATATTCGGGATATGGCTTCATCGCGATACACATCGTATGAAAAAGAGATCGGGTGATGAACAAATCTTTTGAGGATCTTATCCGTGAATCCGAACAGCCCGTGCTTGTCGATTTTTGGGCCGAGTGGTGCGGAGCATGCCGCATGATGTATCCCGTCATCCGTCAGATCGCTGCGACCTATAAAGGAAGGCTCATCACCATTAAAATCAATGTAGACCGCAAACCGGTGATTGCAACGCAATATCAGATTGCGGGGATTCCCACGGTTATGCTGTTTCACAGGGGTAAGGTTATGATGCGTCTTTCAGGGGTCCGGTCTTTCGATGCGCTCAGGCGGGAACTGGAAAAGCATTTACCTCTTTCCTCGGTCTGAAAAAATTTGGATATTTTATAAAAAATCATTAAATTCGTCCCCATCGTTTTCTTGAAGGGAGCGAAGACCGGAAGGATGCAGGGGTAACTTCAGGCAGCAGTGGAAACACAATTCTGTTTCTTCATCGAAAACCGATATGCGATCGATGTCATCTGATGTCCATGATGCGGATGATAGGGGCAATCCGCGGACGGGCGCCAATCATCCGTTGAGCGCTCCATTTTCTTATCATCGCGGTGAGACAGGATGTTTGCTGCTGCACGGTTTTACCGGAACCCCCTGGGCGTTGAAAAATCTGGGAGAGACACTGGCGAATCATAATCTGACCGTCGAGGCGCCGCTCCTGTCCGGCCATGGAACCCTGCCGGAAGATATGGATCATGTCTCCTGGGAACGCTGGGTTTGTGAGGCGCATTTATCTCTCGAACGTCTCCAGAAGCGCTGCCAGAAGCTCTTTGTCATGGGCCTGTCGATGGGGGGCACCCTTGCCCTTTTCCTGGCCTCGGAGAAAAACGTGCATGGGGTCGTGACCCTGGCCACGCCGGTTAGGATGAGGCGTTTGGCATCACGCCTCGTCCCGGTGGCCAAGCCTTTCATCCGGTCCTGGAAGAAAAGGCGAGACCGGTCTGTTCGCTGGATTCCTGAAATGGGTTATGATTGTTATCCCCTTTCCGGGGCGGGGGAGTTCTTCAAGCTGATGCGCGAGACCCGGAAAAGACTGCCCGATGTCCGATGCCCCCTGTTGATCCTTCATGCGCGGGGAGACCGGACCGTACCCGTGAGGAATGCGGATTTGATATACCGGGAAATCGGATCCGAGAGCAAAAAAATCATGATCTTACCCGCTTCATCGCATACGATCACGCGGGGAGAAAACCAGAAAGATGTCGAGGATGCAATCCTGGCATTTGTCTGTAACGGGAGTAAAAGACGGGATGGTGGTGGGGGGTGTTAACGAAACATGGCCTTGATGCTGCCCCAGGTATGCCGGAAACCGGAACTGCCGGAAACCGAGGCGATCATAGAGTCGACGGAACGGTTTCCGTCCTGATTGACGAGAACAAGTCTGTAATAAAAATTGGCTTCACTGGATTTAAAAAAAGTATTATCGACATATGAATAATAACGCTTGGATGGTGAATGACCGAACGCTTTCTGGTCGCCGATTTTTATCCAGTTGTTCTGATCATTGCTGCGCTGGATTTCGAATCGGGCGAGATTCTGTTCATAGGCAGTCGCCCATTCCAAAAGTACCGATCCTTCCTGACGGGTGGCGTGGAATTCGCTGATCCGGCCGTCCGCCTGCAGAGATGCAACGAAAAACAGCAGAATCGGTAAGATTTTAAATGTGGAACGCATACTGAACGAAAATTTAAGCATTTTCTCTTAAATGTCAAGCGCTTTTTTAGTTTCGAACCTTTAACAGGAAGCGGTGAGACCTTGATGACGCGAAGAAACAAAAACAGGGCCAATCAGTCACTCGATCGTTATCTCCAGGAAATTGGCGAGGTGCCTTTATTAACGCCGGATCAAGAAATCGAGCTGGCCCGGCGGATTAAAAAGGGCGATCAGATTGCCCTTGAGAAATTAACCAAGGCCAATCTGCGATTTGTCGTCAGTGTCGCCAAACAATATCAGAATCAGGGATTAACGCTCGGTGATCTCATCAACGAAGGCAATCTCGGTTTGATCAAAGCCGCAAAACGATTTGACGAAACCCGCGGGTTCAAGTTCATCTCCTATGCCGTCTGGTGGATCAGGCAATCCATCCTCCAGGCGCTCGCGGAGCAATCTCGGGTGGTCCGTCTGCCGCTCAACCGGGTCGGCGCCCTCAATAAAATCGGCAAGGCTTTCAGCAATCTCGAACAGGAATTCGAGCGGGAGCCCAGTGCAAACGAGATCGCAAAAGAACTCGAGATGACGCCGTTTGAAGTGTCCGACACGCTGAAAATATCCGGGAAACATCTCTCACTCGACGCGCCTTTCAATCAGGGAGATGATAACCGGCTTCTCGACGTGATCCAGGATGATCAACAGGCTCCTCCGGATGACATGTTGTTGGATGAATCCCTTCGCATAGAAGTCAAGCGGGCGCTCAAGACCCTGTCTGACCGGGAAGCGGAGGTGATCCGTCTTTATTTCGGCCTCGAAAGAGAACATCCCCTGACTCTGGAAGAAATCGGAGAACGATTTTGTCTGACACGCGAACGGGTCCGTCAGATTAAGGAAAAAGCGATTCGGCGCCTTCGGCATACTTCCCGCAGCAAGATGCTGAGGAATTATCTCGGATAGAGAAATTCACGTCTTGAGTTCAGAATTTTCTTGACTCGGAATATTTTTTTTAATATCTTTAAAAAAATTTTAACTCACAAAAGAGACCAGAGAGCTCGTATCTTTCGGCATCCGCAGGGGAGAGAGGATGATCAAGGAGAGGTTTCGTGTCATGTATCTGCCCAAAAACGGAGCAGATATCAAACATTTTTCTTTCGACGGCAAACGGTTTTTCATCTCTTCAGCCATTCTTGTGTTATCCCTCTTCTTTATCGCCACTTTCACGATCGGAACATTTACACGCGTATTTCAGAATTATCGTATCATTTCACTGACCAATGACCGGGCGAAATTGCGGCAGGAACTCCTGGCGATCAAGAGTATGGTTGCCGGCCTGAACGACCGTCTGGCCCAGCTCGAATCCACAGGCGATGAATTGCGCAATGTCGCGGCCTTACAGCCTATCGACAAGGATATCCGAGAGGTCGGTATCGGAGGTGGTTCATTCGAGTTCGGCTATTATCCCGATGAAATCAGCCGGACGGCCGGTGAAATCAAACTCGATCTGGACAAGATCGAACGCGCGGTCAATCTAGAAAAAAGCAGTTTGCGGGAAATAACCGCCGCACTGCAAGAACAACAGGATTTATGGAGCCGTTTTCCGTCGATCCGGCCGATTGTGGGTGGAGTAATCCGCGATCCGTTCGGGTTCCGCGTCCATCCTTTGACCGGAAAAGTGCAGGAGCATCGCGGAGTCGATATCCCCAGCCGTGAAGGGACCCGCGTGCTGGCCACGGCCGATGGCGTGGTCAAAATCGCGAAATCCAACTACAGGACGAATAAAAGCTATGGTCAGTATATCGTGATCGATCACGGTTACGAATATGAAACCCTCTATGCCCATCTTTCGAAGATTTATGTCCGTCCGGGTGAAAAGGTCAGGCGCTGGCAGGCGATCGGCGAGGTGGGGCAGACAGGAGCCACAACCGGTCCGCATCTGCATTATGAAGTTGCATATAACGGCCGGGTGCTCGATCCCGAGTTGTTTATCGTGAATTGATGGTCCCCTTTAAATAAGCGTTTCAATGGAAAAAGCCCCTTTCGACGAAGGGGCTTTTTCCATTGAGAGGGTTTTGTCCGGTTTGCATCATCCTTGAAACGGGGATGCCATGCTGACTGATTTCATGAATCCATGATTTTCTTGAGGAATAAATATAATCCTGCAGGAGTCATTCCGTTATAATGCAGGTTGTAAAAGTTTTGTACTTCATCCATGCCGAGGCAAATCCGTAAAGGGCTCCGCGTGATACGGCAAAGATACGGACCGAGTGTGGTGGGGCGAAGACTCAGATCGATCAGCACGTCGAAGCGGGTATATGCGATGCGATTCAATGAAGGGTTTTTCCGGTATCCGAAAAGCGAAAGCCGGTCCATCTCCAGAAAAAGCGTCCCGATATCGCCGGACGGTTTCCATGACGAACAGTCTCTTCCGGGGAAAAGCGCGAGGATGTCTTGATCCGGAAATAACCGGGGTATTTTCCCGTCATCTGGACCCCCCGCATTATCTGCGGGAAACACGATGAGAATGCGTTTTGCCGTTCTGATGGTTTCTTTGAAGGGAAGGATCGGATCCCTGAAGAACGGATGCATACCGTATCGAATCCACGCAACTTCCATTTTCTCAAGCAATGTCATTTAAACCTCATTTGAAGGACATGAAAATATAAACAAAACGATCGCGGGAATCAAACAAAACTGTAAAAAGGAAGCTGGGAGAAAATTCAACCTAAAAATGAACAAGCTATTCTTTCCGGACGGTTTTGATTTTGACGAACCGCTCTCCGTGCCGGGGGATGTCAGTCCGATCGACATCCGCATTCCCGTTCCCGGGGCCGAAGAGACGGCCGATAACGATCCCGAATCCGGGAATGAGGGCGGAGAGATTCCCGGTATGCACATCGGTCCGGTTATCCTTTTCCCGCAAACCGCGCAGGTGAAAAACCGGTTGCTTCTGACTGTTCGGGGTGTTAAATTTTTAACAACACTTGTAACCAGTTCCAATACGGCAGAGGAGAAAACCATGAAACCGGTTCTTATGATCGTTGTCACCTTCGTATTGTACGCATCCGGATTGTCCGCCCAGGTCCTGTCACCGTTCGTGACGGTTTCTTCCGATTCCGGGATGCAGGGCTGGATACAGGTCGCCTACAACACGACCGACGACGAATATTTCGTGGTCTGGGAAGATTACCGGAACGATCCCCGATGTGACATATATGGCCGCCGGGTACAGGCGGACGGCACGCCCATCGGAGAGAGTTTCGCGATCTGTGATTTGCCGGGTTCCCAGAAATACTGGCCGCATCTGGATTTCGACCCGTTCAACAACCGCTACCTCGTGGTTTTCGAAGACAGCCGGAACGGCAACAACGATGTATACGGCTGCCTCCTCAACGCGGACGGCACCAAGGTATGGACCGATTCTTCCGAAACAGACACCTGTTTCGCGATCTCGAAGCATCCTTCCTCCTCCGTCTATGCGCCGACTGTCTCTTTCCTCCCCGGCCAGGGCCGTTATCTCGTGGTCTGGGCCGATTTGCGAAACGGGCAGTACAGGGACGTATACGGTCAAATCGTGGATGCCGGAGGCCGGCTTCTGCCTCCGTCCGATGCGGCCCATCCGGACGTGAATTTTGCCGTCGCATCGGATGGAGAAACCAGCCAGAACGTGCCCTTCGTTTCCACCCATCCGGACCTGAACGAATGGCTGGTCGTTTTCGGGAATGGTCTCGGGATCCAGTCCCGGATCTCCGCACAGCGGGTAGATCCGGACGGCCGGCTCTTGATGCAGGACGGTTCTCCGGGTTCCGAATGGATTTCCATATCGGACATCGCCAACCTGCATCATGATTGGACACAGCCGCGTGCGCAGTTCAATTCCGAACCGTTCTACGGCGAGTTGAGAAAATCTGCCGTTAACGGAGGATCGATCGAATGTCTGATCGCCTGGAACACGAAGGCGGTTTCGGAGCAGTTGGACGTTCACGGCCAGCGTCTCGCATACATTCCGGATTCAGATGCGGTCCGGATGGGATTCCGGGAGGGGACGGCGGAAGACGGACGTTTCTATGCCCTGTTCGCGGATATGGATGGGGGCTTCAGCGCGGATACGCGCTCCAATTTCGTCATATCCGATGCGCCGGGCGCCCAGAATGCCTGTGACCTCGCCTACAGTGTGCTGGATGACGAATGGTTCGTGGCCTGGGGAGACAGACGCCGCGATACGGGGTGGACCGGACGGATTTCGGACCTCTACGGCCAGCGGATCGCCCGACAGGAAGACGGGCGTATTCTGCTGCTGAACGGGGACCGTACCGCCGAGGTGTCTTCTTCGTAAAACATCCCGATCGCCGTGAGCGACGCCTTCGAGGGTTCGTTGCATATTCTCGGGATTGCCCACAGCGTGAGGCGGAATGAATTTTTCACGGCCTACACCTATATGGATTGGTCCGATACCACCGCGACGTTTGATGTGCAGGGAGCACGGATCGCGGGATCGATTCCGAGCGCGGTCGCGGAGTCCGTGAGACCGCCCAGGGATTTTACGCTATTCCAGAACCATCCCAATCCGTTTAATCCGGAAACCGAAATCCGATACCGGATGTCCCGTCAGGAGCGGATCCGGATCTCCGTGCATGATCTGCGCGGACGTCTCGTCAAGATCCTGGTTGATCAGGTTCAGGCGCCGGGCATCCACACCGTATCCTGGAACGGAACAGACCGGTCCGGACGGGATGTTTCCACGGGAATTTATTTTTACAGTATCCGCTCCGGCGGGCAGGTTCTCACCCGGAAAATGACGCTGGCGAGATAATCGAAATGAAATGAGGGAGGGGGATGTCGGCTCCCCGTGAGGCGGCATCCCCATTCCGCGCAACAGGGTCCGATCCGGATCCGTGTCGACATCCGTTTTTTATTGCATCTCTTGTCCTTTCTTCATTATATTACAAGCTGATTTTGAAATATATTTCATATTTTGAGGAGGAAACAGATGAATATGATTCCCGGTTTGTTCTGGGTGGTGCCGGCCGCGTCGGTCCTCGCCCTGACCTTCGCCTGGCTTTTTTTCAGGCAGATGATGAGGCAAAGCGAAGGCACGGAGACCATGGTGAGAATCGCCGAACACGTCCGTAGGGGCGCCATGGCCTATCTCAGGCAGCAATACAAGGTGGTCACCATCGTCTTCGCCGTACTCTGCGCGCTATTCGCCCTCATGGCCTATTTCGGATTCCAGAACGGTTTTGTCTGGTTCGCCTTTTTGACCGGCGGGTTCTTTTCGGGTCTGGCCGGATTTTTCGGCATGAAGACCGCCACCTACGCCAGCGCACGGACGGCCAACGCCGCCCGGCAGTCGCTCAACAGCGGCCTTCAGGTGGCCTTTCGTAGCGGCGCGGTAATGGGGCTGGTCGTGGTCGGCCTGGCGCTGCTCGACATTTCCCTCTGGTTTATCGCGCTGAATCTGCTGATCGATGATCCGGATCCCATGCATAAGATGATGATTATCACGACCACCATGCTGACCTTCGGCATGGGCGCCTCGACGCAGGCCCTGTTCGCCCGTGTGGGCGGGGGTATCTACACGAAGGCCGCCGATGTCGGCGCCGACTTGGTCGGCAAGGTCGAGGCGGGTATTCCCGAAGACGATCCCCGGAATCCGGCGACCATCGCCGACAACGTGGGCGACAACGTGGGTGATGTGGCCGGCATGGGCGCCGATCTCTATGAATCCTACGCCGGATCCATTCTCGCCACGGCGGCTCTGGGCGCCGCCGCTTTCATGAACGACGCCGTGCTTCAGCTCAAAGCCGTCATCGCCCCGATGCTGATCGGAGCGGTCGGCACGGTGCTGTCCATCCTCGGCATTTATCTGGTCCGCACCCGGGAAGACGCCACGCAGAAACAGCTCCTGGGCGCACTCGGACGCGGCGTGAATATCAGTTCCTTGCTGATCGTGGTGTTTTCATTTATCATCCTCAGGGCCCTGGCGATTCCGAATGCCACGGGTGTTCTCATCGCGATGGTCGTCGGCCTGCTGGTCGGCATCGCCATCGGAAAGACGACGGAATATTTTACCTCGCATTCCTACAGGCCGACCCAGCGCATCGCAAACGCCACATCGACCGGTCCGGCCACCGTGATCATCGCCGGATTGGGTACGGGCATGCTGTCCACGGCTTTCCCGGTCCTGTTTGTCGTCGTCGGGATCATCCTCGCCTACCTGTCGGCCGCCGGATGGGATTTCGCCAACATGAACATGGGGCTGTACGGCATCGGCATGGCGGCGGTCGGCATGCTTTCGACCCTGGGCATCACCCTGGCGACGGATGCGTATGGACCCATCGCAGACAACGCGGGCGGCAATGCCGAGATGAGCGGACTGGGGAAGGAAGTGCGATCCCGGACGGATGCATTGGACGCACTCGGCAATACGACGGCCGCGACGGGCAAGGGCTTCGCCATCGGTTCCGCGGCCCTGACGGCGCTTGCGCTTCTGGCGTCCTACATCGAAGAATTGAAGATCGGCCTCTACCGCATCGGACAGCAGACGCTCGAATTCGCAGACGGCGACACGGTGTCTCTCGCCGAGGCTTCCCTGACCGACTTCATGAATTATTACGGCGTGCATTTGATGAATCCCAAGGTCCTGGCCGGGGTTTTCATCGGCTCGATGATGGCGTTCGTGTTCTGCGGACTCACGATGCAGGCGGTGGGACGCGCCGCGGCCAGCATGGTCGATGAGGTGCGGCGGCAGTTCCGCGAGATCAAAGGCATACTCGAGGGCAAGGCCGAGCCGGATTACGCCCGATGCGTCGCCATCTCCACGAAGGGCGCCCAGAAGGAGATGATGCTGCCGTCGCTTCTGGCCATCATCGCCCCGATTCTCATGGGCGTAGTGTTCGGTGTGGCCGGCGTGATCGGTCTTCTCGTCGGGGGGCTGGGTGCGGGATTCGTGCTCGCCGTTTTCATGGCCAATTCAGGCGGCGCCTGGGACAACGCCAAGAAATATATCGAAGAAGGCAATCTCGGCGGAAAAGGCTCTGATGCGCACAAGGCCGCGGTAATCGGCGATACGGTGGGCGATCCGTTCAAGGATACTTCCGGTCCGTCGCTCAACATCCTCATCAAGCTGATGAGTATGGTCTCGATCGTGATGGCCGGTCTCACGGCGGCGTTCTCGTTGTTGTAGGATGTTCTTCTGATCCGGAAGATCGATGAAGACGGGGGGGCTGCATCCAAAGTCCAATGCGGGTATTTTAAGGGACTTTTGATGCGGTTCCCGTCCTCTGACGAAGTGATTGCATCGGTTGCAGATCTTTTTCCTGTTCGGGACGAGTTGCGATCCGGCCATTCTCGCCGGACAATGCTTCAGCCGGGCTTATTGCTTGACTTGGTTTCCTGAAAAGATTATATTGAAAAGAAAAAAAACGTTTTCCCCCTGTTTTCAGGATTCGCGGGGGGTTTTTTGCTGTAATGGAAAAAGACATTCATGATCCTTTCCAGGCTTTCCATTCACGGATTCAAATCCTTCGCCAGGAAGACCGAACTCCGGTTTGACGGCGGCATCACGGCCGTGGTCGGTCCGAACGGCTGCGGCAAGACCAATATCGTGGATGCGATCCGCTGGGGTCTGGGCGAACAGCGACCCTCCGTACTCCGTGCCGACCGCATGGAAAACATCATCTTCGGCGGCACCCAGTCGGCCCGCCCGCTCGGCATGGCCGAGGTGTCGATCGTCTTCGACAATTCCCGGCACATCCTGCCCATCGATTACAACGAAGTGGTGGTGACCCGGCGGCTCTACCGGTCCGGTGAGAGCGAATACCTGCTCAACAAGACACCCGTACGACTGAAAGACATCACGGATCTGTTCATGGATACCGGCATCGGGGCCGACGCCTACTCGGTCATCGAACTCAAGATGGTCGAAGACATCCTGAGCGACAAGGCCGAAGACCGGCGCAAACTGCTCGAGGAAGCCGCGGGTGTGACCAAATACAAACACCGGCTCAAGGCCGCCGTCCGCAAACTGGACGCCACGCAGAATGACCTGGTGAGGGTCAACGATATCATCCAGGAGGTGGAACGCAACGTCCGTTCGCTGAAGCGTCAGGTTCAGAAGGCCCGGCGCTATCAGGAGTTGCGCGAGGAAATCAGGGAGCTGGATATCCGCCGGAGCGGGTCAATCTACCGGCGACTCCAGGATCGGATCAAGCCGCTCCGGGACGAGATTCAGGGACTTATTCAGCGCAAGGACGGCCGGACCACCGAGATTACCACGGAAGAGGCCGGCCTCGAATCGATCCGGCTCAAGCTGGCTGAAGAGGAAAAATCCCTCTCCCGGGCTCAGGAAGCACTCGGCGCGGTCACCGAGCGCCTCCATCACCGTGAAGGCGACATCCGCGTCGGACACGAACGCATTTCCTCCCTCCAAAACCGGATCGAGCGCAATACCCGGGAGGTCGAAGAACTCCGGCAGAGGCTGTCCGACCAGAAAACCCATCTGGAGGTGGCCCGGCGCGACCGGGAGGCGCTTCAGGTCCGCGTCACCAGCACCGGCCGGATTTTTCAGAATAAAAAGAAAGAACTTGAGGTCTTTCTGCAGGGACTCAATCTCCGGCGTCTCGATCTCAACGAGAAGAAACGGGAAATCATCGATTGTCTCGAAGCCATCAACCGTCTCGGCGGGGAAGAATCCCAATTCCGGGCACGGGTCGACAACAACCGCGGCAGACTCGAGCGTCTCGAGGAAGAAGACGGAATCTTCCAACAAGACCTCTCCCGCGTGGAAACTCTCCGGAAGGAATCCGAGGAACGGTGCCGTGAATTGTCATCCGCGGTTCTCGATCTCAAGACGCGCCGCGGGAATCTGTCCGGTGAAGACCAGCGACAGCAACGGACCATCGAATCCATCAAAGAGCGGATTTACCGCGATCAGAGCGAGCTCGATCTGATGGAAGGGCGCATGGCCTTCCTGACCCATATCCTTGAGAATCTCGAGGGCATGACCGACGGCGCCAAGAAGCTGATCAGGGACCGTGTGCCCGGGCTCGTCGGTATCCTGGCCGATCTGATACAGGCCGATCCGAAATACCGGCTCGCGATCGAGGCCGGGCTGGGAGAGGCGGCGAGGTATCTTTTGGTCGAAAACGTCTCCCAGGCATTGGACGCCCTGGATCATCTGAAGCAGCACGGAGGCGGAAACGTGACCCTGGTCGCGCTGGACCGTGCGGCCGTCCGGAAGACGGATTCCCGTCATCCCGTCCTGCCCGCCGGAATCCGCGCAGAGGGTTGGGCGGATGAATTCGTGACGTGTGATCGCAACATTCAACCGGCGGTCCATTATCTCCTCGGAGACCTATTGATCGTACCGGACCGTGAGGCGGCCGGTCAGGCGATCGCGTCTTCGGATTCGGGGGTCAGGGCGGCGACCCTCGAGGGAGAGCTGCTCACAGGCTGGGGGGCCGTCCAGGCCGTGGAATCCGCAGCCCGAGAAGACGGGATCGTGGGACGCCGTCAGCGTATCGAGGAGATCCGCGCGCAGATCACGAAAATCCGGCAGACTCTCACGGAGAGCGAAACGGCCCTTCACGAGGCCGAAGCGCGCAGGGAAGCACTGCAGAAAGAGGGAGACGCGCTCGAGAAAGCGTCCAACCAGGCGGAAGAACGGTTCCGGGAAGCGGAGACACGGCTGAGCCGGATCCGATTCGAGGCCGAACGGGCGGAAGAGGGGTTGAAACGCAACGCCCGGGAGCGCGACCGGCTGCTTCAGGAGATCGAGGCGGGCAGGGAGGGACTCGAGAACCTGCGTCCCAAGATGGAGGCCCTGGTCGAGAAACGGGAGACGATCGAATCGCTGACCCATCAGATTCAGGCCGAGGTCGAACGCCTTGAAGATGAAGAACGCGTGATGGAAGAAGAGGTGCATAAACAGAATCTCGCGGTGGTGCGTTTCAACGGGGAGGCGAAGAATCTGGATTATGACCTCGACCGTTCCGAACGCCTGATCGCGGAAATCGAGCAAACCATCCGGAACCGCATGGAAGAGATTTCGGAGTCGGAACAGGAGATCGCGACTCAGAAGGAGGAAGTGACCCGGAACGAGTCCGTCCTGATCGAAGAAATCAAAGAAAAGGAAACCCGCGAGACCGCGCGCGCCGAGCGGGAAACCGCCTATCATGCGCTCCGGGCGGAGCTTCAGGAGAAAGAGAAGGAAATCCGCCATGTCCGGCGCGACCGGGAAGAGGCGTCCGAGCGAATCCATGCCATCGAAATGGAAATTTCCGAGTTCGAACATCAGGCGCGCCTTCTCGTCGAGCGGATCAGGGAGAGTTACGAGACCGATCTGACCGCGGCCGTATCCGATCCTTCCCTCGATACGGAAGAGGTGGAATCCATGCTCGCCGATTTGAGGGAAAAGGTCCGGAGTCTCGGTCCGGTCAACCTCGTGGCGCTCAAGGAGTATGACCAGGAGCAGGAGCGACTCGATTTCCTCCTCAAACAGCGGGACGATTTATTGAACGCAGAACAGACCCTGCATGAAACCATCAAGAAGATCAACCACACGGCCCGCACCCGGTTCAGCGAGGTATTTACCGAGGTCTGCCGGAATTTTCAAGTCATGTTCGAACGGTTTTTTCAGGGCGGCGAGGCCGATCTCCGGCTGACCGAAGGAGAGGATCCGCTCGATGCGCCCGTGGAGATCATGGCCAGGCCCGCAGGCAAACAGCTTCGCGACATCGCGCTCCTTTCCGGCGGAGAAAAGGCTTTGACCGCCATTTCCCTGCTGTTCGCGTTGTATATGGTGAAACCCAGTCCTTTCTGCATCCTCGACGAGGTGGACGCGCCGCTCGACGACGCCAATGTCGAGCGGTTTACGCGCGTGCTCGCCGAATACGCCCAAAAGACCCAGTTTGTCCTGGTCAGTCACAACAAGATGACCATGAAGGCCGCCGAGGCCCTGTACGGCGTCACCATGGAAGAGGAAGGCATATCCAGGATGGTTTCCGTCAAATTTGAGGAGTGATCATGTGTTTGCGAACCGGTTTTCTCGGCCGGGCCCTTTGTGCGGGATTATTCCTTTTCCCCGTCCTTCTCGCAGGCCGGGGCATGCGGGGTGGAGACATCGCCTTCGACATGGATGTCGCCCGGTTCCGTGCAGGTGAGGGGTGGACGTACCTTGAAATTTATTTTTCCGTCCCCAGAAACGCCGTCACGCATATCCCGGCGGATTCAGGATTTCTGGCCCGTCTGGAGACGGAGATCCGCATCATGAGACGCGATTCCGTCCTGATGCACAAACAGGACATCCTCGTCGATCCCGTCGACGATTTGAGCGAACTCGATGCCGTTTCGGACCTTTATAACGTGTTTCCTTTTTATCTCAAGCCCGGCGAATACGACATTCGTTTTCATGTGACCGATGTGAATTCCGGGAAGAGCGGCTGGATCGAAAGGCCGGCGGCCGTGGCCGGATTTCAGGATGACGCCCTGCGTCTCAGCGACATCCAGCTGGCCACGCAGATCCGGCCCGACACGACCCGGAACATTTATTACAAAAATGGATACGCCGTGATTCCGAATGCCGGCGCCCTGTACGGGCTCGAACTCCCGGTGCTCTATTATTATGCCGAGATATACGGCCTCTCTCCGCTTGTGCCGGAGGGGGATTCCACATATTCCGTTTCGGCGTTCGTCCAGGATTTGAACGGGAATGTGGTGAAGGCCGAACCGATCAGGAAGAAAAACCGCATGGGCACATCCCTGGTCGAGGTCGGCAGGATCCATGTGGCCGGGCTGACTTCCGGCGCGTACAGGCTGTCACTGAACGTGGAAGACGGCGGTGCTTCCACGGTCGTTTCTTCAGACAAGCCGTTCGCCGTATACCGCCGCGCCGATTATCTTTCGCGGGAGGATGCCCCGGGCCCGGCCGTGACTTCCCTGGCGAGCGAATTCGACGGCATGGCGGAGGAAGATCTCGATGCGCATTTTGCCTATTGCGATTATATCGCCACGCAGCGTGAGAAGAGGGACTACAAGAGGCTGGACGAGAATGGCAAACGTGATTTCCTGAAGAAATTCTGGGCGAACCGGGATGAAAATTCAATGACGGTGGAGAACGAAACCAAGCTTGCCTATTTTGCCCGGATCAACCAGAGCAATCAGCGCTTCGGGAGCATCACACGGGAAGGATGGAAAACCGACCCCGGCCGGATATTCATCCTCCATGGCGAGCCCGAAGAAATCGAACGGTTCTCCGGAGACATGGGCCGCCGGTACTATGAAATATGGCATTACTACCGGCTCGAAGGCAATGTCATTTTCGTGTTTGTCGACATCCAGGGTTATGGCAGGTTGCAACTCGTTCATTCCACCCATTCCAGGGAGACACGCGATTTTGAGTGGCGGCGCTGGATATATTAGCCGGTCTTTTCCGGAGGCCGGGTGTTTATGCATCCGGCCGGTGAAAAGTCTTGACTTGTCATTTGTAATTCCTTATATTTTATGGCTTGTTTTTTGACGATGAGGAGTGAGACTTCGTGAAAACCGTAGTTCCCAAAGCAGATCCGGCACAACGCAAATGGTACATTATCGATGCGGACGGTGAGGTGCTCGGCAGGCTGGCGTCACAGGTCGCCATGGTCCTCCGCGGAAAGCACAAGCCGGAATTTACCCCCCATCTGGACATGGGCGATCATGTGGTCGTCGTGAACGCCGAGAAAATCCGGGTGACGGGCCAGAAACTGGAACAAAAAAAATACACGCGGTATTCCGGATATCCGGGCGGATTGCGGATCCGTTCTCTGTTTCAGCTGTTTCAGGATCATCCCGACCGGGTGATCAAAAAAGCGGTCAGGGGGATGCTGCCTAAAAACCGGCTCGGCCGGCAGATGATCCGGAAATTACGCATTTATACCGGCCCGGATCATCCGCATACGGCGCAGATGCCCGTCGTGCTGCCCGAAAACATGAGGAGAACATGAAAGGAACATCCTATTACGCCACAGGAAGGCGTAAAGAATCCGTCGCCCGGGTGTGGCTCGTGCCGGGAACGGGGAAATTTGTCGTGAATAAGCATGAATTGCTCGACTATTTCCGGCGTCCCACGCTCGAAATGATCATCAAACAACCCTTCGCCGTGACCCAGACCGAAGGGCAATATGATGTCAGGGCGACGGTGAAGGGCGGCGGACTGACGGGTCAGGCCGGCGCCATGCTGCTGGGAATTTCCCGGGCCCTGAAAGAGGCCAACGAGGAATTGAAGAAACCGTTGCGCGATGCCGGATTTCTCACGCGGGATCCCCGGGAGAAAGAGCGGAAAAAGTACGGTCAGCCGGGAGCCCGGAAGCGCTTCCAGTTCTCAAAACGGTAGATTTTGTCTGTTAAAAACACACATTCCCTGATTTTTCAAACGGGTGCCGGGAGTCTCGGAAATCGGGATTCCCGGTTTTTTGAAGAGACGAGGGGAATGGAGGAAGAAACCCAAAGGAGGCATTCATGCCTGAAATCACGCTTCAACAACTTCTGATGTCGGGTGCGCATTTCGGCCACCTGACCCGCCGCTGGAATCCCAAGATGAAACCTTACATCTTCATGGAACGCAGCGGCATCTACATCATCGACCTCAACAAGACCCTCAACATGATGCTCGAGGCCTGCAAGGCCATCACGGAAATCGTCCGGAACGGCGACAAAGTACTCATGCTCGGCACCAAGAAGCAGGCGAAGGACATCGTCAAGGTCGAAGCCGAGCGCTGCGGTATGCCTTACGTGACAGAGCGGTGGCTCGGCGGCATGCTGACCAATTTTGCCACCATCCGGAAGAGCATCAAACATCTCAAGAATCTCGAAAAGATGGCAACAGACGGGACGTATGACAACATCACCAAGAAAGAGATTCTTCAGATCGAGCGGCAGAAGGAGAAACTCGAGAAGAGCCTGGGCGGCATCAAGGAAATGCAGAAACTGCCCGGCTGTCTTTTCGTGGTGGATACGAAGAAAGAGATGATCGCCGTGGCCGAGGCCAAGAAACTCGGCATCCCGGTATTCGGGATGGTCGACACAAACAGCGATCCCGATCCGATCGATTATCCGATTCCGGCGAATGACGACGCATTCAAATCGATCAGTTTAATCGTCCACACGATCGCCGATGCCATCATCGAAGGCAGGAGCAAGGAAACGGAGATGACCGAAGAAGCGGCCAAAGTCGAATCCGAAACGGCCGTGCCAAATTCCGAAGCCTGAAAGGTTTTCGGTTCCGGAATCCCGTCCCCGGGATGGGTTATTCATAGAATCGAAGGAGTATTTGATGAATATCAGTGCAGCGGATGTGAAAAAACTGCGCGACCTGACCGGCGCCGGCATGATGACGTGCAAGGAGGCGTTAACCGAGGCCGGCGGCGACCTGGAAAAGGCGATCGAAAACCTGCGGAAGGCGGGTGCGGCCAAGGCGGCCAAGCGCGCGGAACGCGAAGCCAATGAGGGCAAAATCGCGATCCTCGTTTCGGATTCGAGCGTGCTGATCTGGGAAGTGAATTCGGAGACGGATTTCGTCTCACGGAATGAGGATTTTCTCGACTACTGCAAGGCGCTGGGTCCCATCCTCCTCCAGGAGAAGCCCGGAGATATCGACGAGGCCCTGGCCCTGGAGGTCGACGCATTCGGCGGCCGGAGCGTTTCCGAGAAACAGACGGAGCTGATCGGAAAAATCGGCGAAAATATCTCATTCAGCCGGTTCGCCATCCTCCCCGTCGCGGTGAATGAGAAGGCGTTCTCCTATATCCATGGGAACGGAAAAATCGGCGTGGCCGTGATCCTGACCGGCGACGGCGCGGCGCTCGCGACCGATGCCGCGGCCGAACTGGGAAAGGACCTCGCCATGCAGATCGCCGCTTTCAATCCCGTCGCGATCAAACGGGACGACGTGCCTTCCGACATCGTCGCGAAAGAGAAAGAAATCTATGCCGATCAGGTACGCGCCTCGGGTAAGCCGGAGAACATCATCGAGAAAATCGTCACCGGAAAACTGGACAAATTTTTCGAGGAGACGGTCCTTCTCGAACAGGCTTTTGTGAAAGACACCGGAAAGACCGTCGACGGGTATGTCCGGGAAATGGCCGCGAAGGCCGGATCCGCACTCGGGGTTAAACAGTTTATCCGTTACCAGATCGGACAGTGATTCATCACGGAGACTTCCATGTCCCCCGCCTACAAACGGATTCTTCTCAAACTCAGCGGCGAGGCGCTTCGGAGCGAGACGCTCGACATCGATCCCGCCGTGGTGAGGCAGGTCGCCTCGGAAATCAAGTCTGTCCGGGATGACGGGGTCGAGATCGGGATCGTCATCGGAGGCGGGAATATATTCCGCGGTTTTTCCGCGAGTGCACGCGGCATGGACCGGGTCACGGCGGATCACATGGGCATGCTCGCCACGGTCATTAATTCACTGGCCCTCCAGGATTTCCTCGAGCGGGAAGGCGTACAGACGCGCGTGATGTCCGCCGTCAGACTGGATGCGATGGCCGAACCATTCATCCGGCGGCGCGCCATCCGTCACCTCGAAAAGGGACGTGTCGTCATTTTCGCGGCCGGTACGGGCAATCCCTATTTCACCACGGATTCCGCCGCGGCCCTGCGCGCCATCGAAATCTGCGCCAGCGCCGTGCTCAAGGCCACCAAGGTCGACGGGGTGTACGATTCCGATCCGGTTGAAAATAAAGATGCCGCCAAATATCAATCCATCACCTATGCCGAAGTGCTTCAAAAGCAACTGAAAGTCATGGACGCCACGGCCGTGACCCTCTGCCGGGAGAATCGGCTTCCCATCATCGTTTTCAGGCTGCTGGATCGGGGCAACCTGAAACGGGTGGTATTCGGAGAAAAACTGGGGACCATCGTGCAAGGAGATTCTCATGGTTGACGCTGCCCTCAAAGACGCCAGAGAGCGGATGGAGAAAACCGTAAAAAACACCCAGGTCGAACTGGGCCGGATCCGAACCGGCCGGGCCAGCCTGTCTTTGCTCGATACGGTGCGCGTGGATTATTACGGTACCCTGTCGCCTCTGAATCAGGTGGCCAATCTGAGCATTCCCGAGCCCCGGCTGATTAATATCCAGCCCTGGGACCGGAGCCTCCTGCCGGCCATCGAAAAGGCGATTATGCAGGCCGATATCGGTATCACGCCGCAGAATGACGGCAATTTTATCCGGCTGCCGATTCCGCAGCTGACCGAGGAGCGCCGCAGGGAACTGGTGAAACTGATTCATCAGATGGCCGAGGACGGCAAGGTGGCCGTCCGCAACATCCGGCGCGACGTGATCGAGAGCCTGAGGAAGGCGCAGAAGGCGTCGCAGATCTCGGAGGATGAGGAGTACAACGCCGGTATCGACGTCCAGGAAATGACGGATGAATTCGTGGGCAAGGTGGATGAGGTGGTGAAGTTGAAAGAAATAGAGATTATGGAGGTTTAGCGGCCATCCTCATCAAACGGATTGCCTGAGCATCCATTCATTCAGAACCCCGGGAGCGATACGGCTTCCGGGGTTCTTTATTGGAACGACAGGATCCGGGTCAAGCGGATCGGAAGCGATGGGTCATCGGACATGACTCAATGGGTTTTCTTCGTGGTTTTCGCGGGCAGTCCCGGATTGGAATGGCGGGGGCATTATGAAGTTATGTTCTGGTACAAAAGAAAAGAGGTGGGATAAAATCCCACCCTACTTTTCCGTGTATTCCGGGGACAATCCCACACCTTTCCATTTGTCATGCCCGAGATCTTCTGCCGGGTATCTTAGGCGCGGGTGGTCGGGGAATCGCAGGTTCTTTTTCGCACCTTTTTTCAAAAAAAAGGTGCGAAAAAAACTGCGGCTGACGAAAAATCTCCTGAAAAGGTCTCCGTGTTCCCTGAAGGAATGGAATGCTTCCGCCCTGTCCATTGATTATCCGGATGCGTGAGGCGGCATCACAGGGCCATTCCTTCCCGGAACCGCAGCGAGCGGCGCCGGCCGTGAACGCTCCGCCCTTTTCCGGGCGGAGATTTTTCGAAGGCCGCCGGGGAAAACGGGAATTGTTTGCATTATCAATACTATAATATCTGATATAGCTGGTTCCAATAGTAGAAACATCAACTCTGGAAGTATATATAATATGAGGAGGACATGAATTTGTAGTATCTGTACAATAAAGGGTTTGTTTACAGCCACTACCATTATCATTACAAGTTAAAACCGTACCAACATTTTGATTTGTCCAATTTCCATAAGTATAACTACTTCCTCCTGGAGGGGTTGTTCCTGTGGCGGTGGTGGTTGGAGCAACAAAGTCGTTTGTAGCGTTACATTGAAAAGGTCCAACCCAGCTATTAATATCAACACTTGTTCGATTGCGTGTTTGAAAACAGACATTTTGGGTTACTGGGTCACCAATGTTAAATGTGGTATTTTGTTGCCATGTTGTCAATATTATTCCGTCGCAAGAGTTTGCAGATGTATTTTTCATAATACGAATACCTGAACCTTGTTCAGTTAGTTCTGTAAAAACACCTGAAGCAATAGCAATTAGTTGATCGTTGCTATTGACATTACAAAAAACTCCGGTTGCATTTTGTATGCCGGATGATGCTCCAATGAGTCCAAACCTAAAATCACTAATTACTTCTGAACTACAAGAATCATTAATACAAGCTACAAGCGGAGTTCTCGCTCTGCCATAAATTTGATTGGCATTTGCATAAGTAATTGTGTGTGTAAAATTTGTTTGACCAACTGGCGCATTCACCGGTTCCCATACATTAGTTTCAAAAATTTTTATTTTAAAATGTGTTACTAGTTGGCCATTTTGGTGTGGTCTTTTCCATTCCCATTTAATTTTATATGGTTCGTTGGTGCTTCCTTTAAAATCTCTTGGTTCTCCTGGAATGTTTACTCCATCCTCAGTAGTGAAAGAAAGTCCCTCTAGACTTCCAGTGGTACAAAGTGAACTGTTTTGATCTGATGATGAATGACATCCGGGAAAAAGTTGTGCTGACCATCTATAAGTCGTATTATATGTTAAAAAGTCGCCATTATTATAATCAAGTATTGTTGCTGTACAATAATTGGAGAAACAAGTTTTTACAATTATGTTTTCAGCATTTAAAATTATAATTTTTCCCTCAGGACCAGATACTGACAAGACTGTACTAATACTAACATTTGTTTCATTGTTTGAAGGGCTGAAACTATATCCTGTAGCTAATGACGGTAAAGAAATAGCTAATAAAAATGATGTTGATAAATAAACAATTAAGATAAATTGAATACATTTTTTAAAAAAGGAAGAGTGAAAAAGCATAGGTTTGAGAGTGTTTTTAGAAAAATTAAAACACGAATAAATTTATAACTTAATTATAACATAAACA
>DSAP01000192.1 GCA_011046415.1 bacterium
CACCAGGGTCATGGTCACGCGGGGGTCGAGTCGTCCCGTCTTGACGGCATGGTCGGCCATCATCAATGTTTTCAGGGCGCACTCCAGATTTTCGGCCGAATACCCGCCCGCCTGAGCGGCGAAGAGGGTTCCGAAATAGGGCTTGAGCGCCAGATCGCGGGTAACGCGTTCGACGGCGAGACCGCGATCGAGCCGGATCCGGATCTGGAGCAGTTGTGTCATCCTGCGGCACAGATCACCAATCATGCCGGCCGGAGATTGTCTCGCCTCCAGAAGGTGGTCGAGAATCCGGATCGCGGCAGGAAGATCCTTTCGACCCACGGCATCGGTCAGTTCCCAGACAGTGTGCTGACGGGAGATCCCCGCGACCGCCGATATCTCGTCCCGGGTGATGGTTTGGACTTCCGGGGCGAAGGTCAGCACTTTTTCGATTTCATGATGGAGGCCCCAGAGAGACATGCCGACCTGCTGCACCAGAAACAGGGCGGCATCATCCGTGATCTTTTTGTCCCGGCCCCGAAACTGTCGTTTCACCCATTGGACGGCCTGATTCTCATAAAGAGGCCTGCTTTCGAATTCCCGGGACATCCGGATGAGTTCCTGATAAAATTTCTGCCGGGTCTCCACTTTACCGGCGGTCAGGACCAGGCAGGTCGATGGCGAAGGATTGGCGGCATACTGCAGCAGGATCTTCCGGTCGGATGTCGCGAGTTTTTGGATCTGCCTGACGAAAACGAACCGTTTTTCCGCCATCAGCGGGAATGCGGATGCCCGGTCCGCGATCGTCTTGCCGTCCGTTTCTTCCCCCGTCAGGATATCCAGATTGAAGTCGCGCGTGGCCGGATCGATGCACGTCTCCACCATCAGACGGATGAGATGGTCGATCGGATACGGCTCGTCCCCGTGAAAAAAGTAAACCGGCGCCTGCCGTCCCGCACGGATTTCACCGGCGATTGTCTGATAGTCCAAAGCGTTTCCCGACGTTTCTTTCCGTCAATCATTGAAAAATAATCAGCGCCGCGACGGCCAGCCCGAAGGTGTAGATCGAGAAGGCCCAGAAATTTCCTTTCCGTATCAAGAGTGTCAGTATCCTGAGAAACAGGTAACTGAATCCGGCCGATACAAAGAAAGCGATGAACAGCCAAAATCCCTCTGCGAGCAGATAAGACCGGAAATCCATCTCAAGGATCTCGAAGACCATCGCGCCGAGGATGGCCGGGATGGCCAGGAAAAAGGAATAATAGGCGGCTTCTTCCCGACGGATGTTGAGCAGAAGCAGGATGCCGATGGTCGCGCCTGAACGTGAAACGCCCGGCATAATAGCCATGCCCTGAAACAATCCGACAAGGAGCGGAAGCAACCAGCCCGCCGCCGATACGGAACGGGGCGTCCGTCCCCGCAGCAGCAGGGTGGACAGGAGGATCAGCGTGGTCGCGGTATAGGTATAGGGCAGTACCCGGGCGGTTGCATAACCGGAGGCAATGGGGCCCTTGAAGCACAGATAAAACAAAAAGGTCGTGAGGGTCGAGATCAGGGCGAATATCAGGAATCGGGTGTGAGGCTTCTCCGCCTGTCCTGTTTTCATCTCTGCGAAACAGGAGGTGAGGGTCTTCGCGATTTCCCGCCTGAAATAGAAGAGGATGGCCATGAGGCTTCCGACATGGAGGATGACGTCGAAAACGATCGGGATGTCCTCCAGCCCAAAAAGCCCCTTGAGGAACAGCAGGTGGCCGGAGGACGAGATGGGAAGAAATTCGGTCGCCGCCTGAACGACGGCAAGCAACAGCATGTGAATGGACGTCACCATGAACTCCAGTCGATATCCGTGTTTCCGATCGGGGACAAAACAGCCCGGAAACCCGGGCCGCCGGTTCAAGGACAAACAAATTGTGCCGGAAACCGTCCCACATTTATATCCATGATCCGGTTTTAATATAGAGGATTCAACACATTGAAGCAAGCGGAAAGTATGAAGAAAAAGCCCCGGACAAGAGTCCGGGGCTTTGAAATGCATCGCCGATGCCGGGATTATTTCAAGGAATAGATGGCCCCGACAAGGATGCTCAACACATCGAGGTCTCCCAGCGTGTAGCGTAATTCGGCGAATCCGTCCAGCTGCGGGGAAAGCCGGTATTTTGTGCCGCCGCAGAGATGGATGACGATATCGCTGTCGGAATCGGACTCGGATGCTTTACTTCCCGTCCAGGGATCCGTATATTCCACCTTCGATTTGCCTATCGCCAAACCAAGCCCGGCACCTGCGTAAGGACGCAGCTGTTCCTTGCTCTCTGCGAACAGATACTTGCCCAGGGCCGAGATGGTAAAGCTGCTGAATTTGACATCGGATCCGAATCCGAAATCATAGCTCTTTCCCCAGTAGAAAATATCGGCCTCGAAAGCGATCTTCGGGGTAATGGTGCCGAGATCGGCCACGACGCCGAACCCGATCGTGGACTCGATGCCCCCTTCGGGATCCACGTATCCGATCTTGCCGCCCACGCCGTTCAGGCCGATTTGAGTCTGGGCAAACAGTGAAACGGAAAGCAGTACCGCGATAACGATGGTCAGGGGTTTCATAACCTTCATGACTTCCTCCTTACATGAGAAAATGGGTGTTGGACGACTGAACTTGTACGGATCGATTTGTTTTCTGTGACGAAATCCTCCTCCTTTCCGGTTACATTATTCATTGCCGTTTTTATTTTGAATGGCAAGAACCGCCAGCATCCGTCCCGCGTCGCCGCCCCGGGCGCGGTGGGAAAAAAACCATTGCGGTTGGCATTTCGTGCACAGCCGGGCCGTACTGATGCGTTCCGGCCTCGCGCCGGATTGAATCATCATGTCCACATTGTACCGCCAGAGATCCAGCCTGTTCCCTGAAACATAACCGGGTTCGAACCGTCCCGCGACATCCGGGCCCACCTCGTAACAGCACGGTCCGATGGAGGGACCCAGGAAAATGTCCAGCGTCTCGGGACGCGACCCGAACGCTTCCTGCATCGCCCGGACACCCTCCGCGGCGATCCCCAGGGCCGACCCCTTCCATCCGGCGTGGACGAGACCGATCGCCGGGCGGCTGGGATCGACGAGAAAAACCGGCACACAATCGGCGGTCTGAACCGTGAGCGCCAGCCCCGGTGCGTCCGTGATGACTCCGTCCGTATCCGGAAATATTCCGGGATCCGTCACGCGGACGATCCGCACGCCGTGGACCTGACCCGGGATGACCGCCTGCGTCTCGGAAATCTCCACCGCCTGGAAGAACCGGTTTCGGTTTTCCTTGACGCATCCGGGATCGTCCGAAGTGTTTTGGCCCAGGTTCAGGGTGTCGAACGGCACGCCGCTCACGCCGCCAGGCCGTGTGCTGAATCCGTGTATGAGTCGCCGGTTTCGGAAAAGCTCCCGGAACCGGCCGATGTAGAGCGATCCGCTTCGTTCAAAAAACATGGGATTAACGGATTTTCTGAATTCTGCCGGAGTTGAACTGGAGCAGGGAGATATGCGGATTCACACGCCCCGAGTCGAATGAAATAGCGCCCCGGACACCCGGGAATCCCCTCACCTGTTCCAGTTTGTCCCGAAACGCGATCCGGGACGTTGTCCCGTCTTTCACCTGTGCGATGATCAGCGAAGCGGCGTCATATCCAAACACATCCATCTTGCCGGGCGTGACGCCCTGGTCTTTTCGGTAGGCGTCCCGGAACCGGTAGTACCGGAAGTCCGAGGGTCCGGGGAAGAAGTCGCTCAGGAAGACCGCCCCCTCGATGTATTGGGCGTTTCGGTCGAGCAGTGGTTCATCATGCCAGGGTACGCCGCCGAGAATCCGGGCCTTGATGTTGTAAAATGCGAGTTGGGGGATCAAATACTGGAGTTCTTCGGTATAGGCCGGGATAAATATTCCGTCGATCGCGGTGACCGCCAGGTCGGCCGAATCCGTCAACGCCGTCAAAGGCTGATTCACATACTGGACGTATGGCCTGGGATCGGTTACTTTCTCCAAATCGTTAACTATTATGAGCACCGAATCCCTGAGCATCTGAACGATGCCGTCCTGCCGGATTCCCTTGAACTGTTCGCTGAAATCTCTGGCGCCCGAAAAAAACCATTTCTCGGAGAGCATCTGAACTCCCTGAGACCGGGCGGACCGGACGAACGCCTCATACATAATCCTGCCGTAAGAATCTCCGACGCCGAGGAACGCGAACCGCCTGTTTCCGAGTCCCTGGATTGCATATTCGGCCAGTGTCCTGGCGCGGATATCAAGGCTCGCGTTGAGCTGGAAAATAAACGCGCCGATTTCCGTCAGTCCGGCTTCGGCTGCGAGTGGCGAAAGCAGGCTGACGCCCGCAGCCTGGGCGACGCCGGCGATCCCCGCGGTGATGTCGCTGTTCAGCTCTCCGATGATGGCGAGGACTTCGGGGTTCGCACAGAGTTCCTGGGCCGCGCGGATGGCCGTGAGCATCCGGCTCCCCGAATCATGGATGATCAATTCGATTTTGGAAGCGCTCTCCTGATTATATATTTTGATCGCATATTCGATGCCGCTGAGCAGACCGTTCCCCTGGTCCGAGAAGGGACCGGTCAGGGGGAGAATCACGCCGATTCGTGTCATGCCATGACCGAGTGCCTCGACCTTTTGGAGCAGCTCTTCCGCCTGAAAAACGTATGCACCCCTGGGATACTGGTCCAAATAATTCTGAAGGACTTTCCTAGCGGCCTGATAATTCTGCGCATCCATTTCCCGCTTAGCCAGTCTGAGCGTTACCACGGCCCGGGTCTTCTCGCCCTCGGTTTCGTCGAGCAGGGTATGGAGTTCATCGATACGCATCCGTTTGTCCATGACATCGGAAGACAACCCCGCGCTTTTTCGAATGAGCCTCTGGTCTGTACCGGATTCAACGATGGAGAGCAATTCACGGACGGATTGAATGGTATTGCCCAGCCTGAGATGACAGAGCGCCATTCCGTACCGGGCATGATCGGCATAAGCGCTCTTCGGAAATGTATGGATAAGTTCGCGAAAACCTTCAAGGGCACGCTGGTTCTCGTTTTTTGCATACAGGGTTTTACCCTGCATGAGCAGCGAGGCGGTCAGGCGCCGGTGTGAGGGATATACCCGGTCGATAAATTCGAACGCCTTGAGGGCATCCTGGTAGTCGCCCCGCTCGTAGGCGGCGACGCCGCGAAAGAAAAGGCTGTCCACGGCCTGCGAATCACCGGCGTGCAAACCGGAAAACGGCATCAGTGCGGCGATGCATATCCATCGTAGGGTTGACAAATTCATGGTTTTTCCCCGTTATTCCACGGTGACACTCTTTGCCAGGTTGCGAGGCTGATCGACATCACAGCCCTTGAATACGGCCGTATGATACGCCAAAAGCTGAAGGGGAATGACCGTCAGTATCGGCGAGAGGCATTGGCGCGTCTCAGGTACTTCGATCACCTCGTCGCAGAGCGATCGGATCGTCCGGTCGTCAGGGTTGGCGACCGCGATGATATATCCGCCGCGGGCCTTGACCTCTTCGATGTTGCTGATGACCTTTTCATAAACCGGATCCTTGACCGCGATAACGACCACAGGCATATTGTCGTCGATCAGGGCGATGGGACCGTGTTTCATCTCCGCGGCCGGATATCCCTCTGCGTGAATATAGGAAATTTCCTTCATCTTCAGCGCTCCTTCGAGGGCCACGGGATAATTGAATCCGCGTCCGAGATAGAGGACGTTTTTCTGACCCGCCATGTGTTCGGCAATCCGGCGTATCGTCTCCTCGAGTTCGAGAATCTGTTTGATTTTATCCGGCAGCTTCAGTATTTCCTGGGCGATGTGCTTGCCGTCTTCGGAGGAGAGGATGCCCTTGCGTCCCAGTGCCAGCGCGATCAGGGTCAGCACCGTGACCTGGGAGGTAAATGCCTTGGTCGAGGCCACGCCGATTTCAGGACCGGCATGGAGGTAAACCCCTGCATCGGACTCGCGTGCGATCGTGCTGCCGACGACATTGCAGAGGCCGAGCGCGAGCGCGCCTTTCTGTCTCGCCTCACGGAGGGCAGCCAGGGTGTCCGCGGTTTCACCGGACTGGGTGATGGCAAGCACAGTATCCACGCGGGAGAGGATGGGGTCGCGATACCGGAATTCCGACGCATATTCGACCTCGACCGGGATGCCGGCCAGTTTTTCGATGAGATATTCGCCGATGAGGCCCGCATGCCAGGAGGTGCCGCAGGCGGTGAGGATGAGCCGGTAGCTGTTTCGGATGCGGTCGAGACAGTTTTCGAGTCCGCCGAGCTTGGCGTTTCCCTCTTCGACGAGCAGCCTGCCCCGCATGGAATCGACGATTGTCTGCGGTTGTTCGAAGATTTCCTTGAGCATGAAATGGGCATATCCGCCCTTCTGGATCTGCCCCAGGTCGAACTCGATCTTCTCAATCTTCCGGTTGACCGTCTTGTCCTGAAGGGTACGCACCCGGGCGCCCCCGCGGTCCACGACCGCCATTTCATCGTCTTCGAGGTAGATCACGCGGCGTGTGTGTTCGACCAGCGCGGCCCCGTCGGAACCGATGAGCGTCTCGCCGTCACCTACGCCGATGACGAGTGGGCTGCCCCTGCGCGCGACGAACAGCCTGTCGGGTTCATGCGCAGAGAGTACGGCGATTCCTAAAGTCCCCTCCACCAGGCGTAGCGACTCACGGATGGCCTTCACCATATCGCCGGCGTATAACATCGCGATGAGATGCACGAGGACTTCGGTGTCCGTCTGGGAAACGAAAGAGAAGCCGTTGGCGATCAGTTCCGATTTCAGGCTCGCATGGTTCTCGATGATGCCGTTGTGAACCAGGGCGAGATTCCCTTCCATGGAGACATGGGGATGGGCGTTGACCTCGCTGGGGACGCCGTGGGTGGCCCAACGGGTATGCGAAATACCGATCGTCGATTCGGGATGCAGGCCGTTGATTTCACATTCCAGGTCCCGGATCTTGCCTTTGCGTTTTTCGACCCAGAGATTCCCCTCGTTCAGGATCGCCACACCCGCGGAATCATATCCACGGTATTCGAGCCGTTTCAATCCGTTCAGCAGCAGGGGAACCGCGTTTTTTTCACCCACATAACCGACGATACCGCACATACAAACTCCAGGAAACCGTATTGTAAAAACACAGACAGTAATTTAAGACAGGATGACGGGATGAACAAGAGAAAACACATCATTCAACCGGCTTCCCGTTCCTTTTACTCCCATTCGATCGTGCCCGGCGGTTTGGAACTGATGTCGTACACCACCCGGTTGATGCCGCGCACCTCGTTGATGATCCGGTTCGAGACGCGAGACAGCAGCTCCGCAGGCAGACGGGCCCAGTCTGCCGTCATGCCGTCCTGACTGGTCACGGCGCGCAGTACCACCGCATTTTCATACGTCCGCTCGTCCCCCATCACACCGACCGTATTCACGGGAAGCAGCACCACGAACGCCTGCCAGACCGCATCATACCAGTCGAATTCCCTGAGTTCATGGATGAAAATCGCATCGGCCTCGCGGAGGAGGTCGATGCGTTCGCGCGTGATTTCACCGAGGATGCGGACCGCCAGTCCGGGGCCGGGAAACGGATGGCGGCCGAGGAGTGCCGGCGGGATCCCCAGGGCCAGGCCCGCCGCGCGCACCTCATCCTTGAACAGCTCTCTGAGCGGCTCCACCAGTTCGAGGCGCATCCTGTCGGGAAGTCCCCCCACATTGTGATGGGATTTGATCGTCGCGGAAGGTCCCCAGGTGGACACGCTTTCGATCACGTCCGGATAGAGGGTGCCCTGCGCGAGAAAATCGACTTTTCCGATTCGATTTGCCTCGGCCTCGAACACCTCGATAAACTTCCTGCCGATGATTTTGCGTTTTTCTTCGGGGTCGGTCACGCCCCTGAGCGCGGTGAGGAACATGTCGGCGGCATCGACGAATCGCAGATTCAGATGGGGGAATGCCTCCCGGACTTCCCGGGCTTCATCCTTGCGGAGCAGTCCGTTGTCGACGAAAACGGAGACGAGCCGATCCTCCACGGCCCGGTGGATCAGCGTCGCGGTCACCGCGGAATCCACCCCGCCGGACAGGCCGCAGATCACTCTTCCGTTGCCGACCCGCGCGCGGACATCCCGGATTGCGGACGCGATAAAATGCGCCGTTGTCCAGTTGCCGGAACATCCGCAGATGTTGCGGACAAAATTATCTATGACGCGGGCGCCTTCGGGCGTGTGCACGACTTCGGGGTGAAACTGGATGCCGAAGAACCGCCTGCGTCGGTCTGCGATTGCCGCGATCTCCGCGTTGGCGGTGTGGCCGATGCGGATAAAGCCGGACGGCAGCCAGGTCAGGTGGTCACCGTGGCTCATCCAGACGTCGGTTTCGGGAGGCAGGCCCAGGAACAGATCCGTGGAATCATCGATGTAGAAACGGGCGTGTCCGTACTCACGCCGGGCAGCCCGGTCTACGCCACCGCCGAGGAGGCGGCCGATAAGCTGAAGTCCGTAACAAATTCCCAGCACGGGGATGCCCAGTTCGAAAATTCCGGCATCTGGAATCGGTGCATTCTCAGTATAGACACTCGATGGCCCGCCGGACAGTATCAATCCTCTGGGGTTTTTCGACCGGATCTTTTCGACGGATTGATGAAAGGGTACGATTTCGCAATAGACTTTTCGTTCGCGTACGCGCCGTGCGATGAGCTGGGTGTACTGAGATCCGAAATCGAGAATAAGGATCATTTCTTCATGGAATTCTGTCATCAGAATCTTCTAATGCATATGTTGCTCATAAGCGCCCTTGTGGTCGGGGTCGATCCGGATCATGCGCCGGAGGACATCGGGCCGATCCTTGAAAATATCGATGATTTCGATATAATGGGATTTTACGAAATTGATCGCATCTTTATGCTCGGGGTCTTTTCTAAAAATTTTTTCCAGCGCCGCGACGGCCTCTTCGCAATACTTCTGTGCCATATCCATGTCTTCTTCGATGTAAGAAAGACCGAGATAAAAGAGATCCTTCATGTCCCTGAACGGTTTGTAATCTTCGCTGAGCAGATAATGAATCAGCTCGGCCCGTTCCTTCCAGCCCCTCTGAAAATTGGCGTCGAACATGGCCTGGTCGCTGATTTGCTTGGCTTTCTCGAAATAGGGGGATCCGGCCAGTCTGCCCATCTTGTCATATTCCCCGCCAAGAATCAAATAGACGTAGAAATCGAGAAATCCGGTGAATGGATGATAGACGTTTGGAAGGTGTACGAGCGGATCGCCGTGCTTATACGGGAATCTCCAGTACTTGTCATAATACTGGATGTCCGTCCCGTTCGAAATGAGAAACGTGCCCATATACCGGTCTTCATGGGATGCACTGACGTCCTGTAAGAATATCTGAACCGTGACGGGAATCGCCGGTTCCAGGTCTTCTCCTGTCCAGTCATAATCGCTGAGATACGTGGCAATTTCCTGATCAAGATTTTTGAGGCGCTGCTGCTTGTCGAGAGAAAGCCGTTCGATGATGACGGAGACATCCGCGCTGATTTGCTGACCGTGAAGAATTGCAGTCCCCGCGAACAGAATGATACCCGCGTATTTCCACAGAGAATGGACGGACATGACGCCTCCTTTGGTTGTGGAATTTTATCTTTTAAAGTATCGAAACCCGGCCGGATTGTCAAGCGGCTTTTTCCGGACGGGTCTTTTCCTGTCCGAGTCGAGATTCCGCATTTTTCCCGGAAAAACGCTTGACTTTTTAGCGTTGGTTCGTTACAATGAAATGCAATCGGACCGTTCGATGGTCCCCGCATCTCAAGCCTCTTTCTCCCGGACGGATTCTCCCGGCTTTTTTAAAACGCGAAATCGAACCATGCGGATTCATTTGACGTGGATCATCGGGACGGTCATGCGGATCGTGGTCGCCCCCCTCGACGCGGCGTTCGAACCCCTGCCCGTCAGCGCCCGCGCCGCGGCCATGGGACAGGCCGTAACCGCGCTCCCGGCCGGGCCGGAGACGATGGAAATCAATCCTGCAGGACTCGCCGGATCGCCCTGTCCCGGCATCACAGTTTTCGTTTCACGTCCCTACGGATTGAAAGAATTCGCCCATGAGTCGGTATCCGCGTCCCTGCCCGCCTTTTCAGGCGGACTCGGCATTCAGCTCAGGACGTTCGGATCATCCCTTTACCGGGAGAACTGGGCGGGACTGGGGTTCGCACGCAGTTTCAGGAATCTCCGGGCCGGCATACAATGCCGCCTCCTGCATCTCGCGATCGCGCGATACGGATCATCCACGATATGGACGATCGATGCCGGGGTCCAGTATTCGCTCTCCCCCGGACTGTATGCGGGATGCGCCGTCTCGAACCTATTGCGCACACGCCTCGGACGCCAGGATCAGCCCCTCCCTCAATCCCTGCGCCTCGGCTTCGCCTTCATGCCGTCGTCCGGCATCACCGTCGCCCTCGCGATGGACAAGGATGTCCGGTACCCGGCCACGGTCCGCGGAGGCGTGGAATACCGGCCGATTGTCCCCCTCGTCATCCGAGGCGGATTCAGCCAGCATCCGGACGTGCTCTCGTGCGGCATGGGGTTGCAATTCGCGGGATGGGGTCTCGACTACGGCCTGACGCTCCATTCCGTACTGGGCCCGACGCATCTCGTCTCCGTGCTGTTCGCGGCGAAGAGAGCAAAGTAACAGGCTGTTCCGCCATGATATCAGCCAAGGAGATTTGTATGGCCGGACTGATTTTCATGCTGTCCGGACTTGTCGCACGGGGTCAGGATACGCTCGAGGAAATGCTGGCCGATTCAGCCGAAGAAACCGCGCCGGACCTCGAGGAACTGACGGATTTCTGGCGTGCGTCCCCCATAGATCTCAACGGCGACCCGAGGCGGGTGCTGGAATCCTTTCCCTTGATTTCACGCGATCTCGCGGACAGGATTCTCGCGCAACGGAGCCGGGCGCCCTTTCCCTCCTTTTCCGCGTTCATCACACGGCTGAATCTGGACGGGGATGTCTGGCGGAACATGGCCCCTTTTTTCCAAACAGAGACCCGAAAACGAAACCGCGGGAAGACCCTGGAACTCCGTGTCCGTCTCGCGCGCCGGATGCCGGATCCGGAGGGATTTCGTTCCGGGAAATTCACGGGTTCGCCGTACCGGATCTATCAGCGCATCCTGTTCTCGCCCCATCCGGCCGTCCGGGGAGGCTTCCTTTTTGACAAGGATCCGGGAGAGAAGGACTGGGCGGATCATCGGGTCGGATTTCTTGAATTCCGGACCCCGGACGGCCGGGGACAGCTCCTTGCCGGCCATTTCCTGATGGAAGTCGGCCAGGGACTCGTCTTCTGGGGCCCGTATCGCCTGGGCGCGGGCGCCGATCCCCTGCTTCCCTTCCGGATTCGTGCCGGCGGGGTGAAGGGTTACCGGCTTGCGGATGAAACCCGTCCCATGTTCGGTCTGTCCGCCGCCTGGCGCGCGGGGAGGGTGTCCTTCCAGGCATTTCATGCCGTCACGCCCCGGGACGCGCGGCTCGATGAGGACGGCGTGATCGTTTCGCTGCCGGTTACCGGCTTACACCGGACCGCGTCGGAACGGGAAGTCCGGGCCCGTGTGAAGGAAGGATGCGGCGGCGCCTCGGTCACACTGTCTTTCGCTTCTGGACAGGTCGGCGTCTCCGGTTATACGGCCGCCTACGACCGGGATGTCGTACAGCCCGGCCGGCGCCGGAGCGGCGCGTTCGGGGTTCACTATGCGATGGCCCGGAAAGGTCTCAGGCTGAGCGGAGAGGCGGCGGTCTCGCGATCCGGCGGCCGTGCATGCATCGCCAACCAGACATTCAAGACGGACCGGGTGGAATGGGGCGTTTCCCTGCGCGTCTTTTCTGATGCGTTCCATAATCCGTACGGGAATGCGTTTTGCGCGAAGGCCAACACCAATGAACGGGGCGCACTCTTCGGCGTCCGGTTCGACGCATCGCCCTCCGCATCCATCGGTACGTATCTGGATGTCTACAGGCGTCCTGCACCGGCATCCCGGTTCCCTCTGCCGTCGGAGGGGAGCGTCTGGTTTCTCCATCTGAAACGGCGGCTGAGCCGCAGGAACACGCTCACCCTGCTTTTTAAACGGAAGGAAGACCCCGCGATGGGGGAAGGGAGAACCGTCTCCGGCCGGACCGTACCGGTCATGCATCTCCGCGTCCAGCGACAGATCCGGATCGAGCTCACCGCCGGGACGGCGTCCGGGATCCGGATCAGGACCCGGGCGGAATGGACGGAGGTGGTCCTTCCCGGCCTCTGCGGGGAGATCACGGCCCCGGCGGCCCGGGAAACCGGTTTCCTGGTTTACGAGGACATCCGGCTCAGGCTGAACCGCGCCTGGATGATTTCGGGGAGGTGGATTTTTTACGGCACCGATTCCTACGACGCACGCGTTTACGTTTATGAACAGGATGTGACGGGCGCCTTCCCGCTCGCGATGCTTTATGGACAGGGCGTCCGTCAGTATCTGGTCGTCGTATACCGACCCCGGGAGGAATATCGGATTTCCTTCAAATACGGTGAAACCTATCGGGACCGGGTGGAAAGCTGGGGATCCGGACCGGACCGGATCACAGGCGATGTGGAACGAAAATGGACGCTTCAACTGGATGTGAATTTTCGACCGAACCTTTGAGCCGGAAATTTCGTATCACGAATCAGGTTTTCCTTGATTCTTTTTACGGAATGTGTATATTTTATTCTATGCCGAAGCGAATAAAAGGAAGGCGAGGCATCTCGAAATACGGGCTGATAATCCTGCTCGGATTCGCGTATCCCGTTTGCGGACAGATCACGGTCGGTATCGCCGATTTCGAAAACCAAACCGAGCGGATTTATCTGGATGGCTGGGCCCAGAAAATCCCCAACTTCCTTCAGAGCGAACTTTCAGGAACCCCGGGTGTCGAACTCGTAGAGCGACAGGACATCCAGGCCATACTCGACGAACGTGCCCTTTCTCAATCCGGACTGCTCGATTCGACGGCCGCCGAGAAGGTGCAGACGCTCACCGGTGCGGACTATCTGATTGCCGGCACCCTCAGCCGGACCGGCGAATGGTTCCGTATCGACGCGCGGATTGTGAGTGCGGCGACAGGCAAAGTCGTCAGCGAGAAAGTTCGGTGCCGGGACGAACGGTATCTCGGCGAAATGGTGTCCCTGTTGGGGAAGAACCTCGCCCATCAGTTGACCGGAAAAGGGGGGCGCCAGGAACGGATGAAACTCAAACGATTTCCGGTCCGGCCCGGGGCGTATGTCACCGCAGGACTGGGGCTCGCGACGCTGCTGGTCCATCTTCAATACGACCAAAAACACCGGGACTATCTGAACGAAACAGATATTTCAGGGATCGATTCGAAATACGTGGCTGCGAACCGGCTTTCCAAGACGCGCGGCTCCGTTTTCATCGCCACGGGCGCGAGCGCGCTCATCACCCTGTTTTTCTGGTCCCAAAACCTGACGTCGGATGTCATTCTGGCGTCCGAACCGCCGGTGCTGCCCCTCCTGTGGGCGGACGGCGAGGGAAGCTGGAGTATCGGCCTTGCGATGCGTTTATAGGCTCGCCCTGTGCGGACTCGGCCTGGCGGTGTTCGCCTGCGAGGACATTCCCCGGGACAATCCGCTCGATCCGCTGAATCCGGAAAGCACCGTGTCGAAGCGTCATCTCATCGAGGCGTTCGTGAACACCGGTGCGCATCCCTCGGAGTTCAACCGGTTCATGCTGGACGCCCTGGATTCGCTGGAAACGATGTACGGGAACCGGATTTCCATTGTCCAGTATCACCGTTCGATCGGCGAGCACACGGATCCCTATCATCTCGCCGAAAACGACATCCGGTATCAACACCTCCTCGACGCGCTGCAATCGGATTTCAAGGGTGCCCCGGATGTTTTTGTCAACGGTATCGCCCGCCGGATTCAGGGTGCATCGTCCCGCGAGAACGCCTTTTTCCGCCTGCAGCAGGCCCTTCTGGCCGAGACCGCAAACCATGAGAATTTCTATCTCTCCGTCCGCGTCGATCGCCACCCGGGCGATATCGTCGCCCGGGTGACCGTGGCGCGGCTCGGCAATACCCCGGCGAAAGACCTACGGATCCGGGCCATACTCACGGAAGACAAGGGGCTTTTGCATCAGAGCCGCGTCGTCCGGGCCGGCACCGACAGCGAGGTCATCGAAAGGCTCTCCGCGGGAGAGATCCGTGAAATGGTGCTGCCGGCCATGACATGGGAAGGAAGCCGGACAGGCCGGCTCATCGTCACGCTCATGGACAGGGAAACGATTTGTGCGTATCAGACCTCGGAAACCGTTTTTCCGGATTAGACCGATGAAAACCGCTAATCCATACATCACTTTCCTGACTCGGACCGGCCTGTTCGCTCTTTTCCTGATTGCCGCCTGTTCTTCGGAACTTTTCAATCTTTCCTCGTCGCCGGTTATCGAACGCATCGAGGCTTCGGCCTATGAGGTCGATCCGGGGGATACGGTCACGGTCAAGGTCATCGTGAAAAACGACAATGACGACCCGCTTCAATACACCTGGACCGCAACCGGAGGCCGCATCATCCCTCCGGTCAATGAGTCCGAAATCCGATGGATCGCGCCGGCCCGGGGCGGGATCGTCACGTTACAAGTGACCGTGGCGAATGAAAAGAAATCGACCGAGCAATCGATCCTGATTACCGTACGATCCCATATCCTGCCCCAGGTACAGATCGTCGCACCGAAAACGGACGCCTTCATCGTACAGAACAGCCTGGTCGAAATCCGGGCCGTCGCACGCCATGACAACGGCATCCAGCAGGTGGATTTTATCGTGGACGGTTCACTCTGCAGCCGTCAGGCGGGTACCCGCGACGACAACTACCGGTTCGAGCACCGGTTCGTCCATCCTTCCGGTCCGTTGTCCATCGTGGTCAAAGCGACCGCCAACGTCACCGGCGATGTCGGCGCCGATTCGGTGCGGGTGCATGTGGAAGGCATCATACTCGGGAAACCCGGAGACTGAAGGGTGTCCAGACATCCGCATCCGCGTCTGGCATACATACGCTCTGTTTCTGAGAAAATTTGCAGGATCCAATTGGGGTTTTCGTTGACGTTATTGATCCTTCTGTCTGATCCGAACAACATGCCGTTCACCAGGGATGAATGTCCCGGACGTCCTGGACGTCCTGTACGTATCAGATAAAAATTATCTCATCATGGTGTCCGTCGTCTTTTTATCGCTCCTTGCCCCGCTTTCCATTTATGTTGGATTGATCGTTCTGAATAATATCCCCCTTACGTTGATTCTGTTTCACGGCCTCATCTGCCTGGGAATTCCCTTGATGGATTTTACGTTTGTTCAGAAACAAACACTCGGCCATTACTTTTATGCCCTCGGATTTCGCAACGTAAAAAAAGTTTTTTTGCCGGCCATCATGCTGGGTGTGTTGTTTGGCACAACGATCTATCTCTTCATCTCCCGCCTACAAGAATATCTGATCGACATCGAAAAGACACACTTCCTGTTAAAGATGTGGAATATCATGGATCTTCACCCGGTTTTCTTTTTATTTATCATGATTTTTGCCAATTCTGTTTTGGAAGAAATCTATTGGCGTGGTTATATCTTCTTGAAACTGGAAGGAAAATTATTACCCAAACAACAGATTCTTTTCACCGCTTTTTTTTACGCCTCGTATCATTTTATCACAACATCAAACCTGTTTTCTGTTTTTTGTGGACTTTTATTCACGATCTTGATTTTTGGAATCGGTTGTTTCTGGGGAGTTGTCAGGCAAAAATACGACTCCATCTACCTTCCGATAATCAGCCACCTTCTTGCCGACCTCGGTATCATGATGGTTTATATCCGGTTTTTTGTTTAGAAGTGAAATATTTCTCATTAAACGGCGGTTTGCTGCTTGCATTTCTTTAGACAATAATGTAAATTTGTACATATTTCTTTCAGCAATCAAGTTGATGTAATCCAACCGATGAAAACCGTGAATCGGAGTCCGTTGAATGAGTCGAAGCAAGAGCAAACAGAAACGTCGCAGCATCAAATTGAGACACCAGAGAAAAGAACGACAGAAAAGAATACACGCCCGGCTGATGACGGGTCGAAAAGCCAAGAAATGATCAGACAGTCAATCGGGTCATCGCTTTGGTCGACCCGGAAACATGCCTTTCTGTCCTTTGCCCTCTCTTTGGTATTTGCCGGATACCTGGGGGTTCACTGCGCACGAAAAGCCGATATCCCGCCCAAACTTGTGGTCCCGGGATATCAGCCCAGACTGATCGTAACGGATCAATTCGAGACCGCACGACCAATCTGGGTCACAGAAGGTTTGGGGTCCGCAATTCTTGAAAACGGTATGCTGTCTGTGACGGTTCCTCCCGAAAGTGAAGGATTCGTACTCTGGCTCAACAGGAATGTGGATAAGAGCAGCTTCCAGCTCGAATATACGTTGTCCATAACCGATTCTTCGGGAACACACGGAATATTCTTCTGTTCCGAGGAGATATCCGGGGCGAACATCCTCTCCGGGCATACAGGGCGCACCGGAAAAAGGGACGAATACACGCACGGCGAAATACGCAATTATCAGGTCATCGTTCATGCGATGAACCGGGAGGGCGCCCCACTCGGATGGAGCCGGATCCGTAAGAATCCCAACTATTATTTGCTGTCGCACAGCGAGACGGATCCCTGTATCCAGCCGCGCCACTATCTGATGGATGTGATTAAAATCGGGAACCGGATTCAGCTATACGTGGATGGAATCCTGACGCATGATGTCAGGGATCGCGGGGGCTTTGGCCAGCCCGTCTACCGCAGCGGAATCATCGGCTTTCGGTTCGATAGCCTGATCAGGCCTGCAACCACCCGGATCGGTGACGTCCGGGTCTACCAACTCAACCCCATTTAACGGAGGATCAACGTGATCGAAAGAAGACAAACACACGCCGCTGAGATGCCTCCCCGGCCCCGGCGAATTCATGCCGTCCTGACTTTTGCGGATATGCCTGCGGTCATCCCCTCCTTTTCTCACGCCTCTTCTTCAGGTTGGTATTCATCACCATCACAAGGCTGTTCAGGATCATCATCCTGCTAAGATTTTCTGTTTTAATCAAGTTGTAATATAATCGGCGCATCAGGGAAACCGGGGATTCATCCGGAACCGCACTTTCGATTCAAACCACACCCGGGATTCTCTGGACAGTATCAGAAAAAATGGACAAGGAAACCACATGATTACGATTAAACCCTTTCGCGGATTGCGTCCAGCCGACGGATATGCAGAAGACATGGTCGCTCCGCCCTATGATGTACTCGATTCGGACGAGGCCCGTGATTTCGCAAGCCACCGGCGATACAGTTTCCTGCATGTAATCAAACCTGAAATCGACCTCCCGGCGGGAATCGACCTGCACGATCCGCGCGTCTACGCCAAGGGGATGGAAAACCTGAAAACCTATATCGACCGGAGTCTTTTGGTTCAAGAGGAATCTCCCTGCCTGTACATCTATGAGCTGCGTATGGGAAATCACCGTCAGGCCGGCCTGTTGGCCGTGGCCGCGGTCGAAGACTATGTGACCGGCCGGATCAAGAAACACGAGTACACCCGGTTGGAGAAGGAAGAAGACCGCGCCAGCCACATCGACTGCCTGAACGCCCAGACCGGCCCGGCTTTCATGCTGTACCGGGCGCGGGATGACATCGCAGACATGATTCAGTTACGCATGACCGGCAAGCCGGATTATCAATTTGTCGGTGATCATGACGTGGAACATACTCTCTATATCGTGCGGGATCCGGAATGGATCGAGAACATGGTCGCTGTTTTCAGGACGGTGGAAGCGCTTTACATCGCAGACGGCCATCACAGGACGGCGGCGGCGGCGCGTGTCCGTGAAAAACGGATGAAAAACAATCCCGCGCATACCGGCATGGAACCCTACAATTTTTTCCTGACGGTTATCTTTCCCCATGATCAACTGCACATTCTGGATTACAACCGGGTCGTGAAGGATCTCAACAATTATTCCCCGAACGCCTTTATCGAAGCCGTGGGCGAGTCTTTCATCGTGGAGCCCCATGTGCCCAGAGGAGGCGAGAAAACGCCCTTCCGGCCCGGACGGATGCACGAGTTCGGCATGTATCTCATGGGGAAATGGTATCGGTTGGCCGCCAGACCGGGCACCTTTGCGGATAACGATCCGGTCGGGGTGCTGGATGTGACCATCCTGCAGGAAAATCTCCTCGCGCCGGTATTGGACATACAGAACCCGCGGACCAACAATCGGATCCATTTCGTCGGCGGGATCCGCGGTCTCGGCGAGCTGGAACGGCTGGTCGATCACGGCCGGTATGCGGTCGCGTTTTCCATGTATCCGACCTCCGTCGACCAGCTCATGGCCATTGCCGACGCGAACCGGGTCATGCCGCCAAAATCGACCTGGTTCGAACCCAAACTCGGGAGCGGCCTGATCACGCATCTGTTGGATGTCGATTAACATCAACGAAACGTCAAACAACCCTTTTTCAGGAGGAAACCGCCATGAAGATCTTGATCGCAGACACATTCGACCCTTCTCTGCCAGGGAGGCTGAAGAAATTCGGAGAAGTGACCGAGGATACATCCCAGGTCGCGGATTGCGACGTGGTGCTCATCCGCAGCAAGACCAAATGCACCAAAGAATACATCGACGGCGCACCGAAACTGAGACTCATCATCCGGGGCGGGGTGGGTCTCGACAACGTCGACAGGGAATACGCCAAACAGAAAGGCATCGAGGTCAGGAATACGCCCGAGGCATCGAGCGTGGCCGTGGCTGAGTTGGCTTTCGCTTTGATGATCGCCGTGCCCAACCGGCTCATCGAATCCCATAACGGCATGGCGGCCGGGAAATGGGAAAAGAAGCAGATCAAGCGGACGGAACTCATGGGCAAGACGCTCGGACTCATCGGTGTCGGCCGCATCGGCACCGCCCTCGCCAACCGGGCCCGCGCCTTCGGAATGCATGTCATCGGATTCGACAGGTACGTCAAGTATTCCGACATGGTGGAACTCAAATCCATGGATGATGTCCTCGGGGAATCCGATTACCTCTCTCTCCACACGCCTCTGAACAGCGAGACGGAAAATATGATCAACAAGGAGACGATCGGAAGGATGAAAGACGGCGCGGTGATCATCAACACGGGACGGGGCAAATGCGTGAATGCGGAGGACATGGTGGATGCGCTCAAGAGCGGCAAGGTGGGCGCCTACGCGACCGATGTCTGGCCGAGCGACCCGCCGCCTCCGGACTACCCGTTACTCAAAGCCCCGAACGTCCTGATGACCCCGCATACGGGCGCATCGACCAAGGAAAACCTGCTGCGGATCGGGGATCAGGTCGTCGAAATACTCGAAAACTTCCAAGCTAAATAACAAGGAGAACGTCATGGCAACACGTGTTTGGAATTTCAATCCAGGACCGGCGACGCTGCCGCTGTCCGTACTCGAGAGGGCGAAGGCCGATCTGCCCGTTTACGGAAACACCGGCATGGCTGTCATGGAGCTGAGCCACAGGGGAAAAGAATACGACGCCATCCAGACGCTGGCGCGCGACCTGGTCGCACAGCTCCTCGGGGTGCCGCAAAATTATAAAGTCCTCTTCCTTCAGGGCGGTGCAAGCCTTCAGTTCGCCATGATCCCGATGAATCTGCTCGCGCCGGGCAAGACGGCCGATTACATTCTCACGGGCAGCTGGTCCAAGAAGGCGTACAAGGAAGCCAAAATGGCGGGCGCCGCGAACGTGGCCGGCACTTCCGAAGCCGCCAACTTTAACCGGATACCCGCACAGGATGAACTGAATCTGTCGAAAGATGCGGTCTATTGCCACATCACTTCGAACAACACGATTTTCGGCACCCAATATCAGACCTTCCCGGATGTCGGAAAGGTGCCCCTCGTCGCCGACATGTCGAGCGACATCCTGTCCAGAAAACTAAACGTCGGGGCGTTCGGGTTGATCTACGCCGGCGCCCAGAAGAACCTCGGTCCTTCCGGCGTGACGGTGGTGATCATCCGCGAGGATCTGGTCGAGGCCGGAAAAACCGACATTCCAATCATCATGCAATACCGGACCCATGCCGAAGCCGATTCGTTCTATAACACGCCGCCCACCTATTCCATCTACTTGCTGAAACTGGTGCTGGAATGGGTGAAGGAAATCGGCGGGCTGGACGCCGTCGAAAAACGGAACCGTGAAAAGGGAAAGCTTCTTTACGGTGCGATCGACGCCGGCGCCGGATTCTATAAGGGCGCGGCGGAACCCGGCAGCCGGTCCCTCATGAACGTGACCTTCCGCCTGCCCACCGAGGATCTCGAAGCCCGGTTCATTGCGGAGGCGAAAGAGGCCGGATTCGTGGGACTCAAGGGCCACCGGTCCGTCGGCGGTATCCGCGTGTCGATGTACAACGCGCTGGAACCGGAAGGCATCCGCCGGCTCTGCGACTTCATGACCGCGTTCGCGAAGAAAAACGGATAATCCGACTCAAATGAGTCGGAACTCAGAGGACCCGGGCTTAAAAGCCGAGGAAGAGACTGAAACTGCGACGCACCTTGAAGGTGCGTCGCAGTTTATCGACATTTCCGACGGCCCCGGGTTCCCAATCCGGCGCTTTCAGGGCAGGGCATGCGGCGGCGTAACCCCCTTGCGAAAGTAGATGTTGGGTGCTTCCTGGAACTCTGCCTTCCATATCCGAACCGCTTCGGAATAGGTGACGTATTTCGCCTGACCCGAATCGATAGTGGGTTTCAGCCGATCGAGGATGTCCCACAGCTTACCACGTTCACTTCTGTCGAAGATGATCTTCTGCGGCACGGCCAGCGTAACGGTGTACATTTTGTCGATGTCGATGGCGCCGGCTGTCTGTTCGTTGAGGATCGCCTGGACGAATTCGGGAGTGGAAAGAAAATCCGGTTTCTTGTCTCCCCATTGATCGGCGTGCTCTCCCGGGCCGACGTAGGCCATGCACCCTTGCGGGTCATGAACCCAGAAATCGGCAAACGCCCCCTTCGGTTTCCAGACTCCCGAGGCGATGTCATCACGCGAGAAATCACCCAGGTGATGCTGCCGGCCGACGGCCAGGGTGAGAATGGCCGGTTTCCAGACATAATGCGGAAAAAGCCGGCCAGGTTCTCCTTCGGCAAGACACGCAAACTGCGGAGGATCATCCCATACCAGTCCGCCGACAACATCGCTGAACGCCTCGCACAGCAATTTTCCGACATAATGGACGTCGGCGTAATTATCCTGACCCTCTTCCCGGCCGCCTTCCTGATGCGCGTCGATTTCAAAGCCGTATTCATGTACCAGATAATCGATGACATTCTTTCCTTTGGTCAGGGCGCGCAGGGAATCGGTTTCGTGATGCAGGGTGCCATACAAAAATTCATAATCAATCTGCAAATTTAGCGCTGCGCCGGTCGCCGCGAACTCGTCGGCAAACTCCAGCAGTTTTTGTCTGAAATCGACATAACTTTTTTTCGCCGCATAAGCGGGAACGTCTTCGATATGACCGGCTACGGTGATGTACACCGGCGGAAGTGCAGACCCTGTCGCGACCGGTTCCACGGATTTTTGACAGGCAAGGTGCAGCAAGAAGAGTTCGATGATGAACAGCTGAAGGCCTTTGTGACGCATCGTCGTCTTGTCTCCAAAAGAATAGTGGCTCATTTGTGCACCCAATTGGGCGAATCCAACATACCCATGCAGTGCATGAGTAAGGTTGAAAATGTTTTAGCTGACCTGTATCCTTTCGCTTGATGACTGATATTTATACACTACCTCTCGTGCACAAATTCGTGTGAGGAGCCACTTTTGTTATGATCGTCTTCGATATTTTGGTTGTTCAATCTGCTTCGGAATACTCGCTTAACAAAGTAAGATTTCTGTTTTAAAATTTCCATAAGCCCCCCGCTCGTTAATCATTTCGGGGAATATCAAAAGCCAACGTTTCTCCCGGTTTGATCTCATACACTTTCCCCTGGAATCCTACTTTCGCCGGATGCAGCTCGCATTCGCCGGAGGTTATGCTCAGGGATTCCGGCGTTAGGGTTATTTCAAACCAGTTATCCCGGTATTTGATTCTCATAGAGAATTCCCGCAGTTCCTCGGGGATGCTGGGATTTAAATACACAATATCGTCATGAAATTCCAGTCCTGTATAACAGCGCTGCAGAATATCCACCGTGCCGGCCATGGCGCCCAGGTGAATTCCTTCGTGCGTTGTGCCGCCCTGAATGTCCGAGACATCACTCTCCAGGGCCTTCTGGAAAAGTTCCCAGGAGCGTGGACGATCCGAGCGGGCCAGCACCCAGGAATTGACAATATTGCTTAGGGATGAACCGTGGGAGCTTCGTTCCAGATAGTAATCGATATTTTGGGGGATCATCCAGGGTTCAAATTCGTATCCCATCAAAGAGAAGAGTTCCTGTAACTCCTCGGATGAAAAGAGATAAAAGAGCATCAATACATCGGCTTGCTTGGAGGCTTTATAGCGGTTAGGGGTGTCATCTTCTGCTTTGAGAATGCGGTCCAGCCGTTGGATGTTGTCATATTTTTTTCGATAACCATCCCAGTCGAACTCTAATAAATCATCATATCCCTCAAATTGACTGATGATCCCATCTCCGTGAAATACAATACGCATGTTGCGGATGATGTCCTCCCAGTGGCTGATCTCCGCTTGTTCCAGGCCCAGTGTTTCCTTGAGGTTCTGCCGTCTTTTCGGCGCCAACTCATCCAGGACCTTGATCGCACTCCGCAGCACATAAACGGTCATCACATTGGTATAGGCGTTGTTGTTCAAACCGGGTTTTCCCGAATCCGGGTAAGCATCATGATATTCATCGGGTCCCATTACGCCCAGAATTTCATAGCGGTCGAGTTCCCGATTGTAGGTGGCGATGCCGGCCAGAAAGCGGGCGATTTCCAGAATTATCTCGGCGCCGTAAGTGGACAAAAATTCCAGGTCATTGGTTACCTTAAAATAATGCCATACATTATAGGCGATAGCGGCGTTGACATGGCGCTGAAGATGGGTATTATCCGTGTTCCAGCGACCCGATTTCGGATTCAGATGGAGTTGTTGGGTTTCCTCCCTTCCGTTGCTTCCGCTCTGCCAGGGGTATAAGGCGCCCTTCAGTCCCTCCTCCCGGGCCGCCAGACGGGCGCGATCCAGCCGCCGGTAGCGGTAAAGGAGTAGGGAACGCGTCAGAACGGGAATTCTCAAGTTCAGATAAGGAAAGATGAAAAGTTCGTCCCAGAATATATGTCCCCGGTAGGCTTCTCCATGCCATCCCCGCGCCGGTACGCCGATGTCCAGATCGATGGAATTTCTGGAAACGGTTTGGAGCAAATGGAAAATGTGCAACCGCAGAATCATCTGAGCGCGATCGTTATTGGTGAGGCAAATATCGCATCGGTTCCACAAATGATCCCACAGCAGGATGTGGCTCTGGAGCAGATCGTCAAAATGTTCGGCATGACTCAGGCTTTCAACGGCATCCAGAACCGGCTGCGAGATGGCGAAATCCCTGGAAATATAAAAGGAAACGATTTTTTCAATCGTCAGGGGTTTGTTTTGCACCGCATCAACAAAAAACTCCTTCGCGATATAGCCGTCTCTTTCTACCGGTTTCCATTCCAGCTTTATCTGCTCTCCCTTTGAAAAAACCCGGGTTCTTGCCGCCTCCGCTATTCGTAGGCCGGATTGATTGGTTTCCACAAGTAAAAAGATGATGTCATTGTCCGCTGTTCCCTTTCTAATCGGCGTCAGATGCCTGCTGTTCAATTTTTTATACCGCTCCACCCCGGCATTGATCACAGTTCCATCCAGAGCTGAATGGATCTGAATGCGTCCCGACCAGTTCTCCGGGATAATGGTTGTTTTCAACCCCGCCAGATGCATTTTTTCAATATGTATGAACCGCCGTTGAATCAAGGTCGTCTCACGATCCTGATTATCCCGGAATTTTACCGTTCGAAGCAGCAACCCTTCTTTCATATTGAGTTCCTGCCGATAAGAAAGGATGTTGACAGACTTCAAATTAAACCAGTCGCCGCCTTCGGGTCTGAACCTGATGAGAAGCCAGTTGGGCATATTGACCAGGTCTTCATTTTCGACTACATGGCCGGCAATTTCTGTTTTCAATCGGTTATAACCGCCTGCCAGGTAGGTGCCCGGATAATGAATATCATCAGCACTCGATTCCGGCGCTGCGCCGCGGGTTGCGAAATAGCCGTTCCCCACGGTGCAGAGGGCTTCGCGCAGACTCTCCCTTGAAGGATCGAAGTCTTCATATACCAATGCCCAGTTATTCATGATCGCTTCTTTTACATAATGGAAAGAGTTTCAAAAGGAATTGGCGAACCTCCCCGGTGTTCTCAAGACTATAAGAAGCAGCCGTTTGGTATGGCTCCTCCCAGACGACAATTCCGACGCCTCGGCCTTTGATTTCTCTAAAGGCGTCTTCATCGGTTACATCATCTCCAATATAAAAGGGCAGGACGTCATCGCTATCCATTTTCAATTCCCTGAGTAAAGTAAGCAGCGCTTTTCCCTTGTGCCAGTCAATGTCAGGCTGTAGTTCGAATATTTTTTTTCCGTATGCTTTTCTAAGCTCCGGATGGGCAGCGGCGATTTTGTCCACCGCCGCTTCAATCCGCTCCACCTTTTCCGGTGCCGCCAGGCGGTAATGGATGGCAATGGCAAAGTGTTTTCGCTCTACCAAAACCCCCTCGATATTTTCCAGTTTATCAGACAACGCTTTTTCCGCTTCGTCAAGAACAGGCAGAAACTCCGTCCCGAACTCATTCTCCAGCTGCACTCCTTCCGGCCCTGAAATATCGAAACCATGACTCCCGGCATAGATGATCCAGTCAATTTTTGCCATCCGCTGAACATCTTTGAGGTCCCGTCCGCTAATGATCCCAACCTTGCAGTAATGGGACAGTTTTATAAGCGCTTCCCGCATATCATCCGAAATGACAGCCTCTTCCGGCGTATCGACGATCGGGGCAAGGGTTCCATCATAATCCAGAAATACCGCAATGCGCTTACCCTTGGCCCGTTCGCTAATTTCGGTAAAACTATCCAGGGCGGAAGGTAAAGGTGGGCTGCTGTCCGAATCTTCCTGAACGCCGATTTCGGAGAGGTCTTCCACGGCGATGTCGGCGCCGTTCTCAATCAGGGATTTTCGGTCTCCCTCTCGCGCAACGCCGATCACCAGACCGAATTTCCCGGCCCGGCCCGCCTGAACGCCGGAAATGGCATCTTCAATCACTACCGTGCGTTCACGTTTTGCTTTAATCTGTCTGGCCGCTTCCAGGAATATATCCGGCGCAGGTTTGCCCTCAATACCCAGCACCTCGGAATCGACGCCATCCACCCTGGCGTCGAACAGGTCGTGGAGATTGGCTGAATCAAGAATATGAGCGCAATTCTTACTTGAGGAGATAATGGCCGTTTTAAAACCGTGTTTTTTTAAACCACGGATTAAATTTATTGTGGAGCGATAGACCTGTGCGCCATGCGCCTCGATATGTTTCAAGAAATAGTCATTCTTCTGATTACCCAGGCCGTGTATAGATTCGACGCCGTGGGCATCATCCGGATGCCCATCCGGCAAGTCAACAGCTCGCGAGTCCAGAAAATGCTTCACCCCGTCAGTTCGCGGTTTGCCGTCCACATAGAGTCGATAATCCGTATCTATATCAAAAGGTTGGAAGGGGATGTTTTGCCGGGCGGCATATTGAGTCAGAAATTCATCAAACATCTTCTTCCAGGCCTCGGCATGAACGGCGGCAGTATCGGTAACCACGCCATCCAGATCAAAAATTACTCCATCAAATTCATCGCGGCTGATTATTCGCTCTTTTTTTCGTGTCATTCGGGCCTCCTGAAATTATAGGGAGAACAGAGTGTTTATCTTCCACGAAATATAGGCTCTGGAAATAAAAGTTGCATCAAATTCTCAATAACTTGGTACAGATTGTTAAATTTGAGACTGCCCCGTCATGTATGTTTACTCGCGAATATATGTCACAACCTCAATGAGATATGATAATGATCAAGTCTCCAAAATCCCGATATACGGCAGTTCGCGGTAATGCTCGTCGAAATCGAGGCCGTAACCCACGACGAACGCATTGGGAATTTCGAATCCCACAAAATCGGCCCGGATGGAAACCTGCCTCCGTTCGGGTTTGTCGAGCAGCACACACGTCTTGAGCCGTTTCGGCCTGTGGCCCTCGAGATGGCGGATGACCATGGACAGGCTGTGCCCGGAATCGAGGATGTCGTCCACGATCAGCACATTCCGTTTTTCGATGGCAAAGCCGATATCCTTGACCAGCCGGACTTCCCCGGACGATTCGGTTCCCGTCCCGTAGGAGGAGACCTTCATGAAATCCACCGTCAGATGAAGCGGCGTCCGGTGCATCGCCCTCATGAGATCGGCCATGAACATGAAGCTGCCCTTGAGGAGTCCGATCACGGTCAGCTCATCCTCGAATACGGCCGCGATCTCATGGGCGAGTTCCCGGACCCGGGACCGGATATCTTTTTCTTCGAGGAAGGGTGAAATTTTTTCGACCTGCATGGGGGCTCCCCGATCAATCGGTCTTAAACCGGATGCTGCCGTCCGGACGGAGCAATTCTTTTCCGCCGTTCAGCGGTTTCGACAGGGCATTGAGAGATTCAATGGTTTTCAGGCGTTCGGCGGAATGGAATAGACGCGGCTGGAACCGGACCGTGTAATTATTTACCGATATGGGCAGGATTTCGGCCGCTCTCAAGCCTTCGGCCGAAAACCACGTCCTGAGCAGTGCCCCGTCATGGACCTTGGCGCTGTAGGATCCAAAAATAAAATTCCCCAGGCTGTATGCGATCAGCCGTCCTTTGTAAATTTCGAGTCCCTGAAGCACGTGCGGATGATGGCCGAAAACAAGGTCGGCGCCGGCATCGATTGCCCGGCGGGCATACTGGATCTGGTAGGGCCTGGGTTCGGTGACCGACTCACCCCCCCAGTGGAACGACACGATCACCACGTCCGCGGATTCCCTGACTTTGCGGATGATCGTTTCCAGTTTTTCCGGTCGGACATAGGCGGTTCCCGCCCGTCCCGGTGAAGCCCAGAAAGCCTCGGGGAATGTCAGGCTGAAAGCCAGGAATCCGAAACGGATACCTTTCCTCGTGAGGAGGGCCGGCCGGATCGATTCTTCTAGGTCAAAGCCGGCGCCGCAGTAGGCGATTCCCGTGCTGTCGAGTGTATGGATTGTGGAACGCAGTCCTTCCACGCCGAAATCGAGGATGTGATTGTTCGCCAGGGTGAACAGATCGAAACCGGCGCGCACGGGCCCGGTGATAAAAGAAGGCGGTACGGCGAAATTGTATTCCTTCTGAAAAGCCGTTCCGCCGGTTGTGAACGGGGCCTCCAGATTCGCCACCGCGATATCCGCTTCGCGAATGACGCTTGCCACCGAATCGAAGGGATAATCCACTCCCCGTCTCCGAATCACGGAGACGAGTCGGTGGCCAAGCATCAGATCTCCGGCCGCCAGAACCGAGACGCTCTCCTTAGAAACCGTTTCCTGACGGGGGGGATGCGCAACGGCGACGGATTCAATCAAACCGAATACGAATAATATCCTCACCAGAAAAGAGAGGGTGCCGGTGACAGTCATACAAACAGAAAGCCTATTTGCTTTTTGGGGCGTCCGTGTCCGGTTTGGTCTTCTTTTCCTTTTTCTCTTCCTTCTTATCCTTCTTCGACTCGGCCTCTTTCTTAATCGTTTCGATTTCGGCTTTTTTATCTGAGATGTTCTTCTTCAGCGCATCGATTTTTTCGACCATCCCCTTGATTTTGCCGTCTTCAGAAAGATTCGCCTTTGTTTTTACCTTGAGGCCTTCATGGGTTTTCTCGCCGAGCTCCCTGAAAGCCTTATCCAGTTGCTTCTCGACATTCATGATGTCCAGTTTGATCTTGCCGATTTTCCCGTATTCTTCGGTTTTGTCCGCCGCGGTGGAGACCCCTTTTTTCACGGATTGCTTAACGTCCTGCCAGAATGTACCCATCTTTGCCTCCTGAGAATTGTCTTTGATCCGCGCATGGTTTATACGCCGGATTCCGGTTTTGGTTTTCGGCGTATCCCCCGATAATGGTGTAATGTAATCATTTTTTAGAAATAATCAAGCGATGAAAAAAGGATACCCGTACGGGATACGGGTATCCTTACTGCCGGATGATTTGTGAAGATAACATGGAGATTGTCAGGTCAAACGAGCCTCAGGGCGTTTTTTCAGAGAAGGAAATCTGGGTGCGCATTCCCTCCGCGTCGACAGCCCAAACTTTCGTGATTTCGACTGACCGGATCATTCCCTGCCTGCCCGTGAAAGGGGCATATTCATTGGTCGGGAATTTGGGGCGGACAAGCCGGATTACTTCGCCTGGGCTAATCGATTCGACCACGTTGAAGTCCGTATTCAAAATTTGCATCATGCTGTGAATTTCATCGGTACGAAAATGGAGCACATGATCTTTTTCCGGCGGACCGGTCATCAGGGCGCGTCCGCAGAATTCGAGCGCCTTCGCGGAAACATGCGGCGCGATCTCGAATGTCAGCACATTCACTTTGTCTGCCACCAGTCCGGACTCGGCGATGCGAACCTCGATATACTCTGTCGAGACATGACGAATCTCGACCGCTCCCACCTGGATTTCAGCCTTATCCGGATTTGCGGGAAAATCCTCGCAGCCGCCCGCAAGCAGGATTAAAATCAGGGCGGTGAATCCGCCCCATTTTGTCAGGTTAAAGAAATGATCTCGATACATCCTTTTCCCCCTGTTGACAACGGTATTCAAAGAAAATTTTACCCTGTTCGAATCTTTTATTACCTGAACGCACAAACGATCATGCGTGAACACGCTCCGATGTTCAATATTCATTTTTAACAGCAACACTAATGCCAATCGCATCCGAATCACATCCGGGATTCCCGCGGTCGAAACAGGGAAGACAAGGGAAACGGAACCATACAAAAAACCCTGCAATGGAGATTACAGGGTTCAGGGGCGGGGCCGACGGGGCTCGAACCCGCAACCTCCGGCGTGACAGGCCGGCGCTCTAACCAAGTTGAACTACGGCCCCGGTACTTCATCAAACAAGTTATTTAATTTAATCGATCTGTTTTGCAAAGTCAATATAAATTTTCCGGGTTTTAAAAGATTGATTTGGAACAGGGGGAAGAAAACGCACGCGAGTCACTGAGCCGAAAATCTCATTGCCTTTTATCACGAATCTTCTTATTATATTTCCATCGGGACTCTTTTATACAAATTCGCTTTGCGTAATGAAATCGGGTTAACCTGAAATTTTTCATATAATCACCATTTCCGAACGACTAGCGTCGCGACCGGAAGGGAGATATCAAAAAATCTGTCGGCCGGTGTTTCGATCCGGGTCGGGAAAGAATTGACGATGCCGAGAACCACACAGACCCGATGGATGTCCTTCCCGCTTTTCTTCTGTCTTACGATATACTCCGCGCAGCCGCAAACCGGTACCTTGACCGGCAATGACGGCAGGACCTACAAAACCGTGCGGATCGGCAATCAGGTCTGGATGGCAGAGAACCTCCTTGAAACACAATACCGGGACGGCAGTGTCATCCCAAAGGTCGCCGCGGATTCACTTTGGGAGAGCCTCTCGACCGGCGCGTACTGTGCGTATGAGAACGATGAAAGCAAGGCGGATACCTGCGGGTATCTGTACAACTGGAACGCGGTCGGCGACAGCCGTCATATCGCACCCGAAGGCTGGCGAGTTCCGACGGATGAGGACTGGCAGGAACTGGAAATGTACCTGGGCATGAGCCGTTCGGAAGCAGATCGAATCGGATTGCGCGGCAGGATCGCGAATGCGGGCGGCAAGTTGAAATCAACAGGCGGCTGGAAGGATGACGGAAATGGAACCGATGAAACCGGCTTTTCCGCGTTGCCCGGCGGTTACCGCCTCATCAACGGCGCTTTTTCCTACTGGGGCGGCAACGCCTTCTTCTGGTCCGCGACTGCAAGCGACGGTCTCAACGCCTGGAGCCGGAACCTGTATTATCACTATTCATCCGTATACCGGACTGACGGCCTCAAGCGATACGGTTTCTCCGTTCGGTTGATCAGAGAGGGCGCGATCCTCCCGGAAACACAATAACGGACGGCGGGTCGGTCCATTCCGGTCTTTTTTCCCAATGCAATGCGAGCCCAGGCCGATATGCGGCCGGGTATTCGATCATCCTGAGAGCCCAAAATTAAATATGGTTTATCCGGATTCCTTTTTGTACTTTTTGGCACGTGCCATTTGGGACAAGAGGCCATGATACGCAACAGCTATTCCCTGTTCAATTATCTGACGATCGCGGACAGCGATAAACTCTGGGGTTTGTATGTGACCGGCAGCGGCAGCGCCGACCTGCCGCCGCACACACCCTATCCTCCCGCAAAACATCCGGACGGATATATGTTCGACTGGCGACACGGCCGGATCCTCTCGGAATTCCAAATTCTGTATCTCACGCGGGGAAAAGGAGTGTTCGAATCCCGGGCGGTCGGCAGAAAAGAGATCGGAGAGGGCGATATCATCCTCCTTTTCCCGGGTGTCTGGCATCGGTACATGCCGGACAAGGGGACCGGATGGAAGGAGCATTGGGTTTCGTTCAACGGGGCGCAACCCGAGCGGTTCGTCACGCACGACCTCCTTTCGCCGGACAGGCCGGTGATCAACATCGGACTGAACGAAGAAATCATCGGTTTGTACCGGCAAATCAGTGAACTCATGGAGAGTGAAAGGATCGGTTACAGGCAGATCATATCCGCGCTGACCTATCAGATCATCGCCCAGCTTCTCGCCCTG
>DSAP01000196.1 GCA_011046415.1 bacterium
ACAATATACAAATCTTAATAAAAATATAATAACTATATCAATCAGTCTGATTTGTTCAAAACCTTTTATGATCGCATCCGCTCAGACTCAATTGGAAGGGAGTGTTGTGAGCCTTGCCTCTGTCCTTTCTGATTGAATCCATTGTGATCACCCGGCAAATCCCTGATCAGATCACCGGCCCGCGAGGGAGATGACCGCATTGATCCCGAAGGCCGTGATCTTCGTCGATCCAAGAGAAAGATCTTTTCTCTCCCCCAGTTCAAGATAGGAACCGCCCCGGACCGTATTGGTAAATGTGTAGGTGATCTGCGGTTTGAATGACCAGTTATGGGTTTCAGCCCGCTTCTCGAAAGTCGCTTTCCTTTCGCTTTGTTCGGTCCGGTTCGTGCTGTAACTGAATGCGAGCTGGAAATCGATGTTGTTTTCGAGCTTCTTTCCCTTGATGAACGGCAGTTTGAACCCGCCCCGTTTCGCGTATTTACCGTTCACCGTGATATTGTCGGATGTCTGTCTCGTGACCGACGATCCCGCGGCCGATCTTTCTGTCAGGCTGACCGAGTTCTGGTACTGGGCGGAGAAGGTCATCCCGTTTTTCATCGTCATGTTCAGGCTGAGAAACGGCCTGAAATCCTTGGAATAGGTCGTCTGCGTGACGTTGCTCTTCCTGTCGTTCCAGGTGGATTGCATGCGCCCGGAAAAGGTGTGCGTGAGGGAAGCCTGGCGGACCCACTTGCTGATGAATTTGATTTTTTCGAGCCCCCGCCAGGAAACGGACCAGTTCGGGAAAGGCGTGGCCGTTTGTTTCGAGAGAAACGAAGACCGGTTCGAAGTGCCCATCACCTGCGCGCCCCGGGTTTCCGTGTTCCCGAATTCATAGGTGAAGTCGATGCCGAGCGTTTGGGTGAGTTTGATGCCCGTGCGGAGGGACATCCGCATGTCGTTGCCCTGGGAGATGGCATTGCTGCCGCTCTGATCGAAGATCCGCACTTCGGGATCCCGAACCAGGCCGAACTGATACCGCCAGACCGGTTCGTCCAGAATCCCGCGCCGATTGTCGTTTTCATTCATCGTACAGCTGATCGAGATCGGGTCGATTTTACTGAAAAGTTTTCCGGCGAAGGAAAGGGCGCCGAGCAGCGGAAACGGTTTTTTATCTTTTTCTTCCTCTTTTTTGGGTTCTTCTGCCTGGACCGGGGCGCGCTGTCTGGGCCGCTGAACGGATGTCGCGCGCGCCGTGGGTCGCCGGGTCGCCGGACCCGATTTTCGGAAGGACGCGACGAAACGCCCCGGATCGAAATTACCGGAAAGCGTCAAATTCCGTGCTTGGCTGGTATTGGTTCCGGTGCCGGCCGACATCGCGGGATTGTTGTCCCACCTGTAATTGGAGCTCACCCTGACGGATGGGGTGAACCAGTTGACCAGTTTGGGCGTAAATCCGCTCCGGACCCCCTGTGTGATGTTTCTTGGATCGCCCGGCTGCATCGCCGAGAAAATCTCTTCCCAGTCCGCGTTCCGCATATCCGCGCTGTACTGCCGGTTGTAATCGAAATCGAGAAAAGGAAAGGGTTTATAGGCCGTGGAGAACGTCTGTGTATAAGTCGCCGTATTTTCGCGGCCATCGAGCCCGGCGCGTGTCTCCCATGATCGGTCCACCGTGGCGCCTCGGAACTCCAACGTGATGTTCGAAGGCAGATAGGTCAGTTTCGCCTCCGAGATCTTTCCCGCGAGTCCCTTACTACCCATCCACTTGAAGGGCATGATATAGTTCTGCGTGCCGAACGACAGGTTATATCCGAAAGACCCGTTGATACCGATGTTGTCGTTGTACTTTTGTTGGGGATTTTTGGACTGGCTGGATGTATAGGATAAAGACGTCCGCGCCGGATCGATCAGGTAACGGACCAGGAAATTCCGGGACCGCGTGCCCTTCCGGAGCGAGACGCTGAACCCTTTTCTTTCCTGGAATGTCTGGATCGTTTCCCAGAGCGAGTCGCTCTGGACCGTGTTCCGGCTGACCAGGATGTCGCTGCCGGGAATCCATTTCGGGGTCGAGACACTCTGGGAATAGGTCACGGACACGGGGATCAGAAGCCCCAGGGAGGACGGGAGGAACTTGTTGAGATTGACCCCGGCGTTGAGATTTCTGGATTCGGAAAACGAGCCCTTCCCGTATTGTTCGTTCACGGTGTGGAAATCCGCGTCCTGTCTCTGATATTCTCCGTTAAAAGTGAACAGGTCCGCGATGGCGACCTCTCCCCGGGCGCGCATGGCCATGCCCCGGTCCTTCCGGACGTTCGAAAGGCGGAGTTCGTTCAGCCAGACTTCGTTTGTGACCGGGTGTTTGGTCCTGTTTTCGATACCCACGATCATCCAGGAAACGCCGCTCAGCGAGGGTTTCCTGGAAATCCTGATCCGGTGCCCGTTCGGTTGACGTTCGGAGATGGTGTCCTGACCGGTGACCTGCTGTGCGAGTTTCAGCCGGTTGAAATCATCGAAGGCCACGTCGATCTCGTTCCGTTCATCCCATCCGTCATAGACCGGGAGCCGGATTTCATAGTAATTGTCCGTCGTGTGGCCCATCCCGAGGCGCAGGAAAAAATAGAGCGTGTCTCCGTCCGCCATGGCCTGTGCGAGGCGGTTGCTGTTTTCCGCGCCGGGGCCGCCGCCGTGGACGAACATCTTGAGCCGTTTGTAACCGAGAAGGTCCACGCCCTGATAGAGGGTTTTCTGGGCCACGCCGGTTTCTTCCGGTTCGAGATTCGAGAACTTGAGGACCAGCGACTGCTCCCGCTGCCTGATTTTCTGGACGGGATCGATCACGCCTTCGACGCCCTTGGGCTGGGTGTAGACCGCGGCGTTTTCATGCGTATTGATGACTTCGATGGAGAAACGCTCCTCCGCCCCGGAGTCCGAAAAGGTCGTGTCACCCCTGGAGATGAACTGGAATTTCCATTCGTTGCCGACGAGATTGATTTCCGCGATCGAGACGAACGCATAATGGTTTTCCCGGTCTCCGATCTTCTGTGTGTCCGCCAGGTCATCCAGCTCCACGTCGTCGATCCAGATTCGGGCGAATCGGATGCGCGTCCAGTCCGGGTTGCCCACCACGGCCGCCGGCCGGTTCAGCGGGATCCGGTACTGGCGCCAGCCTTTTACGTTGTTCTGGCCGCCCACGATGTACTGGGCGTCCGGATGCTTCTTGTCGAGGGAGAAGGCATAAGAGTAATAATCGTTCTGCAGATCCACCGCGCCGTTGCCGTTGAGGTCTTCGGTGTCCGGTGCGATCACGAGGCGGGCATTCCGGCTGTTTTCCGTTCCGTTGATCCACCGGTAATCGCCGCTCCCGGATGCGTAATGGTAGTCGTCGTAGCTCCAGGGCTCGTTCTCCTGTTTGACGCCGTCGTTGTTCAGGTCCCAGAAGTCGTACGGAGTGGCCACGCCGTCTTGGATTGTCGCCTCCACGTGCGGATAGAACAGATAAGGCGGATCGGGTCCGAACACGCCGTCGAGGCCCGTGTCCTCGTCGTCGTCCAGTATGCCGTTCCGCAGGTTATTCCGCAGCTTGTCTTCCGTGTCGAGCCGGCGGTTGGGGATCACGTCTTCGGAGATCGAGCCCAGCTCCACGTGCAGGCGGCCGTGATCTCCCCGTACCCAGACTTCGAGGAATTTGCTGTCCTGCTGATTCGCGTACCCGGCGGAGAGCGCGGTCATGATGCCGGCCCAGGAACGGCGGGTGGAGTGATAGGTTTCCCGGATGTCGGGATTCGGGAAGAAGACCATGTTCAGCACGTTGATCATGTCCGTTCCGCCGTAGGCCCTTGTCACCTCGCGGTCGGGCCAGATGTCCTGGATGGGGACGAGGTTGTAGGGATTGTACCAGTACAGATGCCCCTTGTTCGCGAGCCAGGTGTTGATCGTGTCCCGGTTGCCCGAGGGATGGGGGATCGAGGCGGGTCCCCAGCCGGAATGGATCACGCCGAGCGAGATGTCCCGTTTGACGCCTTCGAAATCATCCAGATAGGCCACGCCGTCGCGATCGCCCGTGGCGGGGTTGTTCAGCGTATTCGGATTCGGGATGACCTGGGCAACTTCGCCTTCGAATTTGAGGCGCGAGGCGCCCTGTGGTTTGATGTATGGAAGCTTTTCGAGGCCCCGGTCGAGGAAGCCGGGCTGGAAATCGAGCGCGGTGTTCAGCCCCCAGACGACGTTCCGCATGGGGGATTGCTGGCCGACTCGGACCCGCTGGTCGAGTGTCTTCTGGTTCAGGTAGATCAGGGTGCCTCCGATGAAGGAGCGGGAGGCCCCGGATTCCCACAGGGTGTATTCGGCCCGCGCGCCCAGCAGCGTCTTCTTGTCGATCGCGAACATCTGCTGGGATTCGTAATTGATCTGAAGGTTCGCACTCGGGTCGGTAGCCTGTTCGTTCAGCAGGGTCAGCTGTCCCGAAAAATATTCAATCAGATAGTCCTTGTCGCGCACGAGCCGCGTGCCGTTGAGGAGGACCTCCTCCGATTCGGGGATGATGTTGATGCCGAGGGAGACGACAGGGCTGCGGCTGGCGGAGTTGACCTCGATGAAGAATTTACTGGCCTGTTGGATGGTCTGGGGGTTGATTTCATTGTAGAACTGGGGAGAGCGCATGGCCTCGGGAAGCAGGGAAACCATGGCTGAATCGCCGGAACCCCATCCCTCGGGGTCGAAGGGGCTCAGGTCCGGGAAGATGAGAATCCCGTTTTCGAAATCGATGATCTCCGCGATGGGATCGATGATCATGTCCGGACCGCCCGTGCCGTCGCGCCGGAACTGGTCGAGACCGAAGATTTCGAGATAGCCCCGGGGTTTCGCCTCTCCATCAAGCTGGATCGTCTCCTGCTCGAGGCCCTCACCGGGCGGTTTATGGTAGATTTTCAGCTCAAAATTCTCTTTGTTGATGTTCCGGGTTCCCAGGGAATAGATGTTTTTCCACTCGAGGTCCCAGGTCGCGTCTCCGGGCCGGGCATTCTGGGGTTTGATCAGCTTGAACACATTCAGTTCACTGTCTCTGTAGTCCAGGTCGCCCACCTCGAAGCCCGAGGTGTCCCGGAAGGCCACGGCGAGCACCTCGCTCTCGGAGAGCGGCATGCGGAGTTCGATGAATCCCAGGTCCATGTCGACGGAGTAATCCGTCGTGGGCTCGAGGCGGAGAAAATGTCCCATATAATCGCCCTGGTCCTGGCTGAAGCTGTCGATCGTCTTGCCTACCGGATCCACGGCGGCCCAGGCCTCCATCGCGCCGGATCTTCCCTGATAATTGTTGTCCGATTTGAACACCTCGATCCGGGAGAGGCTCTTGTGTGAGTAAAAAACGGCTTTCCGGTTCGGCTTCATGAGCCGCCGGTACTGGGTCCGGTAATCGGGATGGACGAAAAACCGGACATTCCGGCGGTACTGGTAATCGAGGATGCGGGTCTTTTCTTCGACCTTGCCGCCTTCCAGGGTCTTGGTGTTTTTCTTGCCTTTTTCCATGCTGGCGATGGCGGTGATGTCGAGCCCCCCCACCTTGAATTGGGACTTGATGCCGAAGAGGCCGGCGCTCTGTGCGCTGAAGGTGATGAACCGGGTGCCGGGCAGGGAAAGCGAGACGTTTCCGGCCTCGATGCTCTGCACGATGCCGTCTTCATCGCTCGAATAGTTGAGCTTCATGGCGTTTTCGAATTCGAAGGGGCGTTCGGAATCCTGGTCCACGAACACGGAGACGTTTTCCCCGATCTTGCCCTCTACCTTGAAGCGCTGGGTCTGCTTCATCTGGAAGTTGGTGTTGGGGCCCCGGTTGACCGCGGTCTTCGCCTGGCTCTTGCGCTCGTTCCGCATGTTGCCGTCGATGGTGATATCGCCGGTCACATTCAGGCCGATGGTCCCCCCGCCGAAGACACGCCGGAAGGCCCGGCTCCGGATCTCCGGCGTTTCGATGGAAATGCCCCGTCCGGCAGCGGCGCCCCGGCGCTCCAGATAGTTCTGTGAGTGGTAGAGCCGCATCTGCTCCCGCAGCTCCAGGCGCGAACGCCGTTCCAGATAGTCTTCGAAGGCATACTGCCTCGGATAGAGCAGGGGGATATCCCGCAGGGTATGGGATGCGGTCACGCTCCGGCCGGTGGAATCGATCGTGATGCGGTGCTGGGATGCGCGGGGAAATTGAACGGGCAGGTTTAAAAGCGAGTCGCCCAGGGAAAAGACCGGGGTGACCACGGGGCGGATAAAATCCGCCAAGGGACTCCGATACGGCGGAAGGCGGAGTCCGACGCGGGCATTCCCGGCGGAGGCCGAAAATAAAAAGATCGAAACGGCCGCCAAAAAACCGACACGATTCGATCGCGAGAATCGTTTTCTATCCGTGCTTTGCATTCAGGAAAAACGGTGGTACCTGTTTTAACGTTTACCCGGCGACGCGCAATAACAACGAATCGATATGGAACTCCTTCTTCATTTCCCGAATGAAAGCGTGATCATTTTAATAACTTTATCCGTCAATTGCAAGCGGAAAATGGAAAACGACTCAAAACGGCTTCATGATCGTCCGGACCAAACGACTCTCCGCGATGGCCCGAAAAGGTCCGGTCAGGATGATTAATTTCTTGAAATCCGTTCATGCGTTCTCTATATTAATCCGGGGTCCGGGTCTCGGATGAGCCGGACGCCCCGTTTCCGTGCGGCATGGATCAAACAGACCGGCGGTCTCACAACAAAGAAGACGGCATGCGAATTATTACGAAATATATATTAAGGGAACACATCAGCCCGTTTCTGTTCAGCCTGATCACGATTGTCTTCGTGTTTCTGCTGAACATTATTTTCAGGGATCTGGGCCGGCTTCTTGGAAAAGGCATCCCGGTCATCGCGATTCTGGAATTTTTTTTCCTGAACATGGCCTGGATCGCGGCCTTGGCGGTGCCGATGTCCGTTCTGGTCGCCACGCTCATGGCGTTCGGGCGGCTCTCGCAGGACAATGAAATCACGGCACTCAAGGCCGGCGGCGTGAATCTGTACCGGTTGATCCGCCCCGTGTTTCTCGTTTCCCTCGCGTTGACATTCGGGATGGAGCGTTTCAACAATATCGTACTGCCCGAATTCAACTACCGGGTCAAACAACTCTATACGGACATCTCGAGGAAACAGCCGACGGCCACCATCGAGCCGAACGTGTTCTTCGACGCGATCGAGAATTACACCCTCCTTGTGAACCGGATCGACCGGCAACGGCTGGAGGGGATCCTGCTGACCGACTCGAGCGACCCCCGGTACACGCGGACCGTGATCGCGCGCGAAGGCGATCTGCGGTTCGTGGAAGCGGAGGATCGCATGATCCTCGATCTCAGGGAGGGAGAAATCCATGAAGCCGAACAGGCGGATCTGGAGAATTACCGCCGCAGCCGGTTCGAGAGGCAGATATTTTCCATTCCGACCCACAACATGCGGCTCGAGCGCACGGAACCGCAGCATCGCGGGGACCGGGAAAAGAGCGCGGCCATGATGCGGGAGGATGTCGAACGGTATTCCGGCAGCCTGGAAAAAAACAGGGACCAGATCCGCAGGCGCGTCGGAACGGATCTGGACAGGGTGATTCCGCGAACGGCCCGGGAGAAGGACACGGACAGCCTGAGGACAATGGCCGGGAGGCCGCAACAGACGTTGTCCATGGAAGCGCACCGGAGGAATGTACAGGCCATCGTCCATCAGATCGGAGGGGAAAGGGGGGGCATACAGGCGTATCGCAACCGGATCAACAGCGCGCGGGTCGAGATTCACAAGAAATATTCCATTCCGGTCGCCTGCATGGTGTTTGTGCTGATCGGCGCGCCGCTCGGAATCATGGCGCGTCACGGCGGATTGTCCACGGGGGTCGGGATGAGCATCGTTTTTTTCCTGATCTATTGGGCCTTTTTGATCGGAGGCGAACAGCTCGGCGACCGGGGTTACGTGAGCCCGGCCATGGCGATGTGGTCGCCCAACCTGCTCGTGGGCGGGGCGGGGATTTTTCTGGTCCTCCGGACCGTCAAGGAAGCGACCTTCATCCCCTGGGAAACCTGGAAACAGGCCGCCATCCGGCCGTTCGGGAGGTTCCGGCGATGCGCATCCTGACGCGGTATCTCGTCCGGCAGTTCACGGGAATTTTTCTGCTCTGCCTGGCCGGCGTCATCCTGATCTTTCTCGTGGTGGACGTGATCGAAAACATGGACGGATTCATCGACGCCAGGACACCGGCGCGCGTGACCGCGATGTATTATCTGTATTTTATTCCCATGATCGTCGTACTCATCCTGCCGGTGGCCACGCTTCTGGCCGCGGTGTTCTCCGTCGGCATCCTGGCCCGCAACAACGAAATGGTGGCCTTCAAGGCGCTCGGAGTCAGCCTGTATCAGGTGATGGCGGTGCTCCTGACGCTGGGTTTTGTCATCAGCGCGGCGGGATTTCTGTTGTCGGAAGGCGTGGCCGTCCCGGCCAACCGAAAGAAACAGGCCATCGCGGACACGTATTTGAAACGCTCCCGAAGCCGGTCCCAGACCGTGCTGCACGACCTGAAAATTCAGGAGCCCCCGAACCGGATCGTCTTCATCGGCCGGTTTGACCGGAACCGGAACATCGCGACCCGCGTCAAAATCGGGACATTTGAGCAGGACCGGCTGATTTCACGGATCGATGCCTCAGCCATGACCTGGAAAGAGGGGGCCTGGGTCATCGAATCCGGATACCGAAGGGAATTCACGGAGGATGAAGAATTCGCAGAACCCATCGGGACGCCGCTCCCGTTCAGGCTTGCGTTCACTCCGGACGAACTGGTCATGGCCCAGTCCAAACCGGACGAGATGAATATCCGGGATCTGAACCGGTTTATCCGGAGGATCGTCACATCGGGACAACCGGCGCATCCCTGGGTGACCGAGTTTCATCTGCGGATCGCATTCCCGCTGGCGAACATCCTGATCGTGCTGCTCAGCGCGCCGCTTGCCTATAACCGGAGAAAACAGAATCTGGCCCTCGGTTTCGGTTTTGCGCTCGGCATCGTTTTTTTGTATTTCGGACTGGTCAAGCTCGGGCAGACCCTGGGGCATAACGGGACGATCCGGCCGTTGCCCGCGGCCTGGCTCGGAAACGGGGTTGCGGTGATCGCCTGCGTGATCAATTTAAGCAAAATCAGAAAATAGCTTGACTTTTTGATAATAATGTGTATTTTTCTGAACTTGGTAACCGTTTGATCAGCGTGATTAGAGGAGTTATATGAAGCGTACATATCAGCCGAGCAACAGGAAACGGCGAAACAAACATGGATTTCGCGCGCGCATGGCCGCCAAGAACGGGCGGAAAGTACTCAGCCGCCGCAGGGCGAAGGGCCGCGCCAGACTCACCGTGAGCGACGAAAACTGACGTACGGGTGATTACCCGGATGGATGAAGTGATTCGAAATCCGGCACACGGCCGGCCGGGAACCCGCGTTCCCCGGGAAACGGTCATACCCCCACCGCGGATAAGGCTCACGAAAGCGGACAGGATTCGAAAATCCGACACCTTCAGGGAGATCCTCTCGGACGGCAGGCGGTGGCATGAAACGCACATGACGATGGTGTACCGGGCATTCTCCCGGAGACAGGTCGGATTTGCCGTGTCGAAACATACGGGGAACGCCGTGGTACGCAACCGGATGAAAAGAAGGATGCGGGAGTTGTTCCGGCAGAGGCAGCACGAGATCGGTCCTTTTCAGATCGTTTTTCTGGCACGGAAGGGTCTGGACCGCACCGATTTTCAGAAACTCCGGAGGGAATTTGACCGCTTTCTCCGGGGTTCGGGGGTGATGACTTGAGGGTAAGGACCGGTTTTATCCGGCCGATTCGCGGGTACCAGAAATGGATTTCGCCGCTCCTTCCCGCCTCCTGCCGTTTCGATCCCACGTGCTCGGAATACCTTATTCAAGCTATTGAAAAATTAGGAGTTATGCGCGGCCTTATTGTGGGGGTTCGCCGGATCTTCAAGTGCCATCCGTTTCATCCGGGCGGGTATGATCCTGTGCCTTAATCATTTGCTAAAAACAGGAATTTTTTATGGACAAGAATACAATTATCGGATTTGTGCTGATCGGATTGATCCTGATTCTATGGCCTCTCTATCAGCGGGAGATTATCGGGGAGAAAACGGCCGCGCCCACGCAGGAACAAACGGAAGAGGCAGCGCCATCACCGTCTTTCTCCCGAGTCACTCCCATCGAGGCGGAGCCGACCCGGGTCACCCCGGCCCCCTCTCTCGAAGCCATCGCCCTTCCACCGGACGCGGACAGGCCCGATACCGTGGTCATTGAAAACGCGCTGTTCCGGGCGGAGCTCTCCAGCCGCGGCGGCGGCACGGTCCTTTCATGGAAACTCAAGACCTTTGAACGCTATGAAATCGATGTGCTCACGGGGGAAACCGTCAAGGTGCCGATCGATCTGATCCCCGATTTCGGACGCGCGGACAATCTCGGATTCCGTATGACGTTGCCGGACGGCACGGAGCACGACCTCGCCCACACCGTTTTTGAGATGACGGAAACGGATGCACAGGGTGCCCGTTTCGAGAAGAAGATTACGGGCAAAGGAAGGATTATACGGGAAATCCGGACCGGCCCCGACCGGTTTGACATCGATGTCCGGACCCGGTTTGTCTCCGAGCGGGAGACCCCGGGACGCTCCTGGGTGCGGGTAAACTGGAAGACGGGGCTTTCGCCGACGGAAAAAAACGTGCGCGATGAAGACGCCTATCATCAAGCCTTTGCCCTGCAGGGCGGTGAACTGCTCAAGGAGAAAAAGGGTGATACCGGGGTTCGTGAGGGAGCAACGGACTGGATGGCGTTGCGGAACAAATACTTCATAATGGCCATGATCCCGGAAAAAAATGGATCGGCCGTGCAGCTTGCCGCCCAGAGAGAGCGGATCCGTGTGAACGATTTCTCCGGCAATCAGGTGGACTGGAAAAATTTCCATTGCGCGCTTTATCTGGATTCGGATACCGGCACTCCGGAAACCGTCTTCAGGCTGTTCCTCGGGCCGCTGGAATACAATCTCCTGAAGGCGTACGATGTCAAACTCGAAAAAACCATGGATTTCGGATGGGCCATCATCCGGGTTTTCAGCATACCGCTTTATCACGCCCTGGCGTTCCTCGGCAGGGTGCTGGGCAATTACGGACTGGCCATCATCGTCCTTTCAATTCTGATCAAGGCCGTACTCTATCCCCTGACACGGAAAAGCTATCAGTCCATGCGGGATATGCAGGCACTCCAGCCGAAGGTCGCGGCGCTCAAGGAAAAATACGCAAAAGACCCGCAGCGCCTGAACCAGGAGACCATGAAGATTTACAAGGAACACGGCGTGAATCCCATGGGCGGATGTCTGCCCATGCTGCTTCAGATGCCGGTTCTGTTCGCCCTCTTCAGCCTGTTCAGGAGCACGATCATGTTCCGCCAGGCGACATTCGGACCGATTCACGATTTGTCCGCACCGGACGGACTGATTCCGATCGGGGCGACGGCCATCCACATCCTGCCGATACTCATGGGGATTACCACGATGCTTCAACAGAAGCAGACGGTGCAGGATCCCAAGCAAAAAATGATGGCGTATTTTATGCCGATATTTCTGACGTTCATTTTCTACAGGATGTCAGCCGGGCTGAACCTGTACTACCTGATGTTCAATCTGCTGACCATCGCCCAGGAACATCTGGTGCGGCGGTCGAAGGCCAAAGGGGCATAATCCAGAACGGGAACACGGCATCAAAAAAGAGAGAGCCCCGGATCGGCCAGAGGCAGAGCGGGGCTTTTTCAATGGAAAAGGCATGAATTCCCAGCAAGACACCATCGTCGCGATCGCCACGCCGCCGGGTACAGGCGGGGTCGCGGTGATCCGCCTCAGCGGGCCGCGGGCGGTCCCGGTCGTCGGCGCGTGTCTCGACATCGGGGTCGGCAGGCTGAAGAACCGGCATGCGGTCCACGGCTGGATTCGGGAAGACGGGGAACCGGTCGACGAGGTGGTCGTGACCCGGTTTCAGGGACCGCATTCCTATACGGGTGAGGATGTGGTGGAGATCGGGTGTCACGGCGGGCCCTATGTCAGCCGCCGGATCGTGGAGCTGTTGATCCGCCACGGCGCGCGGCCGGCCCGGCCCGGAGAGTTTACCGAACGCGCCTTCCTGAACGGCCGGATGGATCTGTCTCAGGCCGAGGCGGTGGCGGATCTCATCCGCGCCAGGACGGAAGCCTCACGGCGTGCGGCCGTATACCAGCTTGAGGGAAAACTATCCGAACGCATCCGGCAGGTCCGCGATGCCCTTATCCGCCTGTGCGGGCTGCTCGAAATCGAACTGGATTTCGGAGAAGAGGACGTCGAATTTGCCTCACGGGAAGAGCTTTGCGGGGAGATCTCCGCGTCCATCACCCTGTGTGATGGGTTGCTGGAGTCCTATGAGCGGGGCCGCGCCTGCCGAGAGGGGGTCCGGGTGGCCATCACGGGAAGCCCGAATGTGGGGAAGTCGAGCCTGCTCAATGTGCTGATCGAGAAGGACCGGGCCATCGTGACGGAACATCCCGGCACGACCCGTGACATCATCGAGGAGGTACTGGATATTGCGGGAGTCCTGTTCATCATATCGGACGGAGCCGGACTCAGAGAGTCCGACGATCCCGCGGAGAGGGAAGGCGTCCGCCGCGCGGAAAGCCGGATCCGGTCTGCCGATATCGTCCTGCTCGTTCTGGACGGGAGCCGGACGCTCCTGCCCGAGGAGGCGAGGCGGATCCGGAGCGTTCTCACGATGAACCCCAACATCCTTCCGGTCCTCAACAAGGCGGACCTGCCGCGCCGCATCACGGAGAAAGACGCAACGGATTATTTCGAAGGACGGGACATCCTCTCCGTTTCGGCGAAAACCGGACAGGGCATTCCGGAACTTGTCCGGCGACTGGGCGAGAGCGCCCTTTCCGGAGCGCTTCCCCGGGAGGGAGAGGTCCTGCTGACCCGGGCACGGCATTTTCATGCCGTCCGGACCGCGCGGGAACGGCTCGCCGAAGCGGGCAGGGCCGCAGCCGCCGGGATATCGCAGGAGTTTGTCGCGCTGGATCTCCGCGGCGCACTGGATGCGCTGGGCGAGATCACCGGGGAGACCACGGCGGAGGAGATCCTGAACGGGATTTTTTCCGGGTTTTGCGTCGGCAAATAAGTCCTGCCTTCGTTGCGGCCGGGCCATGTTCCACGTGGAACATGGAATGAGTTGTGCCGGGGACGGAACGGGGAATGCGTGGCCGGGTGGTGGGCGGTGTTCCACGTGGAACAATCTACCAAGACGACCAATAGGCATAAAAGACATGGGAAAAGAGGTTGATGTCGTCGTCGTGGGGGGCGGGCATGCGGGGTGCGAGGCGGCTTTGGCCGCCGCACGCATGGGTGCGCGTACCCTGCTTGTCACTATGACGATTCAGAATGTCGCCCAGATGTCCTGCAACCCCGCGATCGGCGGCCCCGCCAAGGGGCACCTGGTTCGGGAGATCGACGCCCTCGGGGGGGAGATGGCCCGGGCCATCGATGAGACCGGCATTCAATTCCGGATGCTGAACAAATCCAAGGGTCCGGCCGTGTGGGCGCCGCGCGCACAGGCGGACCGGATCGACTATGCCGTGCGCATGCGCATGGCCCTCGAAAGCCAGGAAGGGCTCAGCCTGCTTCAGGGCATGGCGGTCGGCGTGTGGGCCGAAGACGGCCGGATCGGCGGGATCGAAACGGAAACCGGAAGACGGATTACGGCGGCGGCGGTGATTCTCACATGCGGCACGTTTCTCAACGGTTTGATCCATGTCGGACTCAAAGCGTATCCGGCCGGCCGGGCCGGCGAGTTTCCCGCCACGGGGCTGACGGAAAGCCTGGCCGGGCTGGGATTCGAGGCCGGCCGTCTCAAGACCGGCACACCCCCCCGCGTGGACGGCCGGACAATCGATTTTTCCAAGACCGAGACGCAGGCCGGCGACCCTGTTCCGAGTCCCTTTTCTTTCCGGACACGCGAAATCGTCCGGCCCCAGATTCCCTGTCATCTGACCTATACCTGTCCGGAGACCCATGCGCATCTAAGGTCGGGCCTGGACCGGTCGCCCCTCTATACCGGGGTGATCCAGGGTGTCGGTCCGCGATACTGCCCCAGCATCGAGGACAAGATCGTCCGGTTTGCGGACAAGACGCGCCACCAGATTTTTCTCGAACCCGAGGGCCGGCGGTCCAATGAATATTACGTAAACGGGTTTGCAACCAGCCTGCCCGAGGATGTCCAGCTCTCGGCCATCCGGACGATTCCGGGCCTGGAGAAGGTGTCCGTCACCCGGCTGGGGTATGCCATCGAATATGATTTTTTCCCGCCGACACAACTCTTCCCGACCCTGGAGACCAAGCGGGTCCCCGGCCTGTATTTCGCCGGTCAGATCAACGGCACCTCCGGATATGAAGAGGCCGCGGCCCAGGGATTGATTGCCGGAATCAACGCCGTGCAGGGACTGCGGGTTGCCCCCCCCTTCGTCCCCGGCCGAAACGAGGGGTACATCGGGGTCCTCATCGACGATTTGGTGACCAAAGGGACGCATGAGCCGTACCGTCTCTTCACCTCGCGCGCGGAATACCGGCTGCTCTTCCGGCAGGACAACGCAGACCGCCGTTTTATGCGGCAGGGCCATCGGCTGGGTCTCATCCCGGATGACGTGCTGTCCCGCCTCGAACGGAAGGAAAAATGGATCGAGAAGCTTACCGGCACAATCGCTTCCATCAAACCCGATCCGGAGAAGATTGCTTCCATCCTTGAGGAAAAGGGCGCCGGGACGGTGCGGGAACGGCAATCTCTCTCGCGGCTGATCCGGCGACCGGAACTGGGACTGGCGGATTTCCTGAACCTTCCCGATATGTCGGCCATGATTCGCGACATGGGCGACCTGGCCATGGAGGTGATCGGGCAGGTGGAAAGCGGGGTGAAGTACGCCGGATATCTGGACCGGCAGAACGAACAGGTTTCCCGGTTCCTGCGGCTGGAAACGAAACCGATTCCAGAAGACATGGATTATTTCTCCATCCAGGCGCTTTCCAGGGAAGCGAGGGAAAAGCTGAATGCGATCCGGCCGCGCTCCTTGGGACAGGCATCGCGCATCTCGGGGGTTTCTCCGTCGGATGTCTCGGCCCTGGCGATCCGGATCGGCAGAAACCCGCGGGCGCCGGATGGATGACCGGCAAACATTCCGGGACGCCCTGAAGTACTGTGCGTTTCCCGTTGACGAAGAGGCCGTCACCCGGTGTTTCCGGTATGCTGATTTGATCCGGGACTGGAACACGCGCATCAATCTCGTGTCCCGCTGCGACGCCCCGCGCATCCTGTCCCGCCATGTTTTCGATTCCCTGTGTCTGGTGTTTGCCGTCCGGATCGAGGGGGGGAGACGTGTCCTAGACCTGGGCAGCGGGGCGGGTTTTCCCGGCATCCCGATGGCCCTGGTCCGGGAGGACCTGAATCTGCTTCTCGTGGAATCGAAACGCAAGAAAGCCTTTTTCCTCCGCAAGGCCGTGGACGAACTGTCCCTCGTCAACAGTGCCGTCTGCGGGGAGCGGATCGAGACATTGGCGGGGTCTCCGCCTGCCGTGGATCTCGTGGTCAGCCGTGCGGTTGCGGATCTGACCACGCTGATCCGTTGGGCACAGCCCCTCTTTCAGGGCAGGCCGGGCCGGCTTCTGGCCGTCAAGGGCCCGGAGGCCGAAGAGGAGATCGTCCGCGTCAGGACGTCCTGTCCCGGAGTCGCATCCCATTCGGTCACGCCCCTTTATCCACGGGTATATGGAGAGGTGAGACGGGACAGCCGCGTGATCGACATCCGGTTTCGATCGATCGACCAAAACGATTAATTAATAAGAATTTATGGCGTCCACACAACAAGAAATCACGAAACGGATCTTCACGGATAAAAGATCCAATCTCATTATTAACAAATGTTTAAGCGAATTCGAGACACAAATCCGGGGGCTCTCCGGCTCCCTGCTTCCCCTGTTCCTGCTTGAACTGTTCGGCCGGAGTCCTTCCAGCGTGATCGCGGTCTGTCCCGATCCGGATACGGCCGAAGCCCTGGCCGACGAGATGATACTCCTGAATCCGGAAACGCCGGTTTATTTTTTCCCCATGAGTGATTTCGATGCGTCCCGGCCCAGCTATTTGAACCCGCGTGAGGCCGGCCGTCAGATGGACGTCCTTCGCGCGTTTTCTGCCGGCGCGAGGTGCCTTGTCGTGACCACGCCGGGCGGCGTGATCCAGCCTCTGCCCACGCCGGACAATCTCAGGGCGGCAGAAATCCGGCTCATGCCGGGGGCGCGGTTTGATTTCATGAAGCTGGTCGAACGCCTCACCGATTACGGATATTCCCGCGAGCCCGTGGCGGAACGGCCGGGAGAGATCAGCATTCGCGGCGGGATTTTCGATATTTTTCCCTATACCGGTGAACCGCCCCAACGCATCGAGTTTTTCGGGAATGAAATCGAAACGATCCGTGCCTTCGATGCCGAAACCCAGATGTCCACGGGCCCGAGTCCGGGATTCGACGTGCTTCCCGTCCCCTCCGAATGGGGGGCGGACCGGTCTTCGCATCTATTGGGCTACCCGCGAACCCCCCTTGTTTTTCTGGATGAACCTGAACGATACTTTACGGGTCTGAAAAGCCGGGACACAGAAGATCCGGCGAAGGAGGAAAAGGAAAACCGTTTCTTCTCTCTCGTCCGGTCCCATACCCTGATCTCGCATCGGATGTTTTCTTCCCCGAAGGACCAGGATTTCGGGGGCAGGCCGGTAAAAAAAACCGGAAGGACCGTTCAGGAAATCCGCGATCTGCTACACGGGCTGGGCGCGAGGAACCGGATTTTTCTGGTCTGCGAACAGGAGGCGCAGACGGCCCGTCTGAGAGAGACGCTCGAACTGGACGACCAGACATTCAGCAACCTGTCTGTTGATGTCGTTCCCCTGCGAGAGGGATTCGACCTGCCCGATCTCGGAGTCACGGTCTACACCGACCGTGAACTCTTCAATTATCCGGGACGCCTGCGCAGGAAGCCGAAGTTCCGGGAGGGTGTACCGATTCGGGAGCTTTCGGCGCTGTCGCCCGGGGACTATATGGTACACATCGATTACGGCATCGGACGCTTCGCAGGGCTCAAAAAAATAGAGGTCAACGGATCGGAACGGGAATGCCTCTCCCTCGCATATCAGGACGGCGACGCCCTGTATGTGCCGGTCGACAAGATGGAACGCGTCCAGAAATATTCAGGGCGCGACGGGGTCACTCCGGAATTGACCAAACTCGGCACACAGAAATGGGAAACGATCAAATCCCGGACCAAGGGCTCCATCAAAGACATGGCCAGGGACCTCATCGCCATTTATGCGGCGCGCGAGACCCTGCCCGGCCATGCCTTCCAGCCCGATACGCCCTGGGAGAATGAACTGCTGGCCTCCTTTGCATACGAAGACACGCCCGATCAGAACCGGGCCACCGAAGAGGTCAAGGCGGACATGGAAAGACCCCGGCCCATGGACCGGCTGATTTGCGGCGATGTGGGTTACGGCAAGACCGAGGTGGCGGTCCGGGCGGCGTTCAAGGCCGTGGCCGGAGGCAAGCAGGCGGCCGTGCTCGTGCCGACGACGGTTTTGGCGCAACAGCATCACAACACGTTTTCCGAACGGCTCGCCAGGTTTCCGGTGCATGTCGAGATGCTTTCACGATTCCGCAATCCCGCCCATCAGAAGCGCATCGTGGAAAAACTGAAAACAGGCGCGGTAGACATCGTGATCGGCACGCACCGGCTCCTTTCCGGGGACATTGTTTTCAAAGATCTGGGTCTCCTCATCATCGACGAGGAACACCGGTTCGGCGTCCGCCACAAGGAGGCGATCAAGGCCCTCCGTATGAATGTGGACGTCCTGGCGCTTTCGGCCACACCCATTCCCCGCACCCTGCAGCTTTCCCTGATCCACATCCGCGACATGTCCCTCATCACCACCCCCCCGCGTGACAGGCTGCCGATTCACACGGAAGTGCTGCCCTTCGACGAGTCCGTCGTGGCCGAGGCCATTCTTCGCGAAATGGCCCGGGGAGGGCAGGTCTTTTTTGTCCACAACCGCATCGAGTCGATCCATGCGGCGGCCGAAATGCTGCGGCGTATCGTGCCGGGACTCAGGGTGGGTGTGGCGCACGGCCGGATGAATGCGCATGAGCTCGAGAGGGTCATGGTCGATTTTGTGGACAGGAAATATGACTGTCTGGCGACGACCATGATCATCGAGTCCGGCATCGACATGCCGCATGTCAACACGCTGCTCGTGAACCGGGCCGACCGGATGGGTCTGGCCCAGCTGTACCAGCTCCGCGGCCGGGTGGGAAGATCAGACCAGCGGGCCTATGCCTATTTATTTACCCCTCCCTTCGGGCAGCTCAGCCCGGAGTCGATCAAAAGGTTGCGCACCATCGAGGAATTCACCGAACTGGGATCCGGTTTTCAGATCGCCATGCGGGATCTGGAAATCCGGGGTGCGGGCAATCTGCTCGGCACACGGCAGAGCGGATTCATGGATGCGGTGGGATTCGATTTATACACCCGGCTCGTCCGTGAGGCCGTGGACGAGGTGAAGGCCGAGGCCGAATCCGCGGAGCCCGTACAGTCGCCGGCCCAGACGGAATGTTCCGTGGATCTTTCGGCCGCCGCCTTCCTGCCGGACGATTATGTGCACGATGAAAACCTGCGTGTGAATCTGTATCGCAGGCTGGCCGCATTCACCACACCCTCCGACGTGGACCGGTTTGAGGATGAACTCAGGGACCGGTTCGGGCCGGTCCCTCCTGAAGCGTATACGCTTCTCGAGGTGTCCCGGCTTCGCCTGGAAGGACAATCTCGGGGCGTCAAACGCCTGATGATCGACCGGAAGGTGCTGCGTTTATTCTTTGATGAGACCTGGATGGATTCCTTTGCGTCGCCGGAACAATTTTCCGCACACCTACGTTCTATCATCGCATCTTCTCAATATCCCGTCCAATTCCTGCACGAAAAAGGGTTTGGACTGCGGATGGAGATTACAGAAGATGACCCCGTCGCCTTTGCCAAAAAACTGTTGCAAAGGTGGGGTTAATGATCTATATTTTACAAAATTGTCCATCATTATATTATTCGGAGGAATTATGTCTCTGGGCCGTCGGGCGGGCGTGTTCGCCATGCTATGTGTGATGATTGGAATGCTGTCCGGTTGCCGGATGCCGGACCAAACCCTGGTCCAGATCGGGCCCGGTGAACGCATCACGGTTTCCGAATACCAAAAAAGTCTGGATACGTTTCTGGACGGCGAATACAAACGCGAATTGCCGGATTCCATTCCTTTCGAACAGTTTCGTCGTCATCTGGAAGGCATGATTGAAAACCGCCTGATTCTGGCGGCCGCATATGAGGCCGGACTGGATCAGGACTCCACCGTCCAGTCCCGGGTTCATGATGCCTTGCAGAGTCAGATGACGACCCAGCTTTACAGTGATAAAGTCGTGGACAAAGCGGTTACTGAAAACGACATCCGCAATTTCTGGCAGCGTTCAGGCATCGAGGTGACCTACAGGAAGATCGAAATTCATCGGGGACAGAGTCGGGATTCCGGCACGGACACGGCGCAATATTATGAAAAAGCGATGGATCTCGCTAATCGGGCGAGGAAGGGAGAACCATTCAGCCGCCTTGCGCGGCAGTATTCTGATGACCGTATTTCCGCGCAAAGGGGGGGAGAAATGTCACCCCTGTGGTACGATGCGACCGGAGATCCGATCATCGAGGCCGTTTTTTCCGCAAAAGAGGGTCAGATCGTCGGTCCCATCGAAATTCAGAGAGGATGGGTGATCCTTTCCGTCGACAAGAAGGCGCTGAAAAACAGAAAATCATATCAGGCCGCCTATAACGGGATTCGCGAGTATCTCGCCGAACAGAAAAGAAGAGAGCGCAATGCGATTGCCCGGGCCTATCTGTCCGGACTCGATAAAAGATATAACGCGGTGACCCATCAGGATGTCGTGGACACACTTTCAGGGCTCTTCACAAGATGGAAGTCCGGTTCCGAGCGGCCGAACCTGCGCGACAGCCTCGAGACCCTGCCGGAATCGTTGACTTCCCGTGAACTATTCACAAGCAAGTTCAAAACACTCTATGTTTCGGATATGGTCCAAAGTCTTCTAAAAAATCCCCGGGCCCTGTCGCGGGGAAAGTTTGAGGATAGTGAAGCGATCAGAGATTATATTTACAGGGCGTTAGGGATTCAGAACGAGATGATCATCCAAGAGACACGACGTCTTCGGTATGAAAACCATCCGCGTGTCGTCGAGAAGGTGAGGCAGACCCGGGAAAGTGAGATGGTGTCCCAATATCTCAATCGTTTTATCTATGAGGGATACGAAACAAGTGCCGACGCGGTGCGTGCGTATTATGAAACGCACAAGGCAGAAAAATATTCGCTTCCTGAAATCGCACGTGTCCAGGAGGTGCAGGTCTATACCGAAAGGAAAGTCGACGAAGTACTCGACCGCGTGAAGCGGGGTGAAGATTTTGGCCAAATAGCCTCGGATTTGACCCTCCGGGGAGGTTACAAGCCCAAGAAAGGGATTCTACCCGACATCCGGAAAGGGACGTGGGGAGATATCGGAAATAAGGCGTTCGAAATGGATCCCGGTGAGATCGCGGTCGTGGACCTGACGGGTAACAAGTTTTCCGTGATCAAGTTGCTCGAAAAGATTCCCGCACGTCCCCGCCCGTTCAGCGAAGTCGCGGCTCAGGCCGAACGCGCACTGGCCAGAGAAGTCCTCGAACAAAGGAAGGCCGAGTGGTTGAACGCCCGGAGGGAAGCGCTTGGCGTATCGATCCGGGAAAAGGGTCTCGAGAAACTCTGGAGGTCATATCAGAAATCCTGAAAAACATCTTAAAACCGTTTGTTTTGTTTTCGGTCTGTCGGGCCTGTTGCTGACCTGTCGACCCGGAACCAAAGAGAGAAACGTTGCCGCCCGGGTCGGCAATACCGTTCTGTCAAGGGATATGATCGACCGCCGGATGGCTGTCGAGGGATACCGGCCTGAACAGGAAGGCGATTATGTGGCACGGTGGGTCAATCGCGAGCTGCTTTGCCAGGAGGCGCGAAGACTGGGTTTTCATCGCGCGGAAGGGCTCGACCTCGAGCTGGAAATGATCGAAAAAGAATTCCTGATCCAGCGGCTACTTGAAAATACGTTTGCGGAGCGCATCCGGATTACGGATGAAGAAGTCACGGCCGCCTATGAGGCAGAGAAGGAACTTTTCGTGGTGAAAGCCGACGAGGTCAGGCTGTACCATGTGTTGACTGAAACACGGGAAGAAGCCAACCTGGCCTACCGGGAGATCCAGGCCGGGAAACCATTTGTCGAAGTGGCCCGTGCCCGATCCGTCGATATCTTCCGCGAACAGGGTGGCGACATGGGATACATCGCACAGGAGCAGGTCATTCCGGAAGTCGCACAAGCCGCCTTTCGTACGCCGCGGGGCGGTCTCTCTCCCATATTCCGTACCAGCCAGGGGTATCATATCCTCAGGGTGGCGGACAGGCGGTCCAAGGGCGAGATCAAACCGCTGTCCGAGGTGCAGGACGAAGTGCGCCGCCGGATCCGGGTCAACAAGGAAAGAGCGGTCTATTTTGATCTGCTCTATCAACTGCAGAACCGGAGCAAGATCTATATCGCAGAAACCTATCACGCTTCCGGATCGCAGGCATCCGCCGACGGGTCCGGAGCTTCAGAAAGCGGTCACACGGACACGGAGTAATCGGATGAAAGCAAGTTTAAAAAACATTGTTCCCATGATTCTGTTCGGCGTTCTGCCGCTTTATACACAGGATGTGCTTGACGGCATCGTCGCCATCGTGGGAGATGAAATCATTCTCCGTTCGGAATGGCTGCAGGAATCGCAGGGAATGGCCGCCATGCAGCGGATCAATCCCGCGACCCAGCCCGCGGAATTTAATCGTCTGAAACAGGCCGTGCTCGACAACCTGGTAAGCAGCCGTGTGCTTCTGGCCAAGGCCGAAGAAGACACGGTCACTGTATCCGACCAGCTGGTCCAGGCCGAACTCGAAAGCAAGATCCAGAACATGGTCCAGCAACTGGGATCCGAAGAAAAGGTCGCCGAATATTTCGGAAAGCCGATCAGCCGTATCAAAAAGGATTTCTTCGAAGAGCAAAAAAAACTGAAGATTGTCCAGAAGGTCCAGCAGGAAAAACTGCAGGCGATCCAGGTTTCCAGGCGTGAAGTCGAACAATTCTACCAGACGCTGAAAGACAGCCTCCCCCAGCGACCTCCGATGGTGAAGATGCGGCACATCCTGATCGAAGTCCGGCCCGGCGAAGAGGCCCGGGCCGAGGCGCTCGCGAAAATTGAAAACATCCAAAGACGGGTGCTTGCGGGTGAGGATTTCGCCGATCTCGCCAGGCGGTTATCGGAGGATCCCGGATCGGCGGCACGCGGCGGGGAACTCGGATTCGTGGAAAGGGGCACGCTCGTTCCGGAATTTGATGAAGCGGCCTTCCTGTTGCAAAACGGCGAGGTGTCTGACATTGTGGAGACCCAGTTCGGATTTCATCTGATCCGGATGATCGAACACCGGGGCGACCGGATCAATCCGCGCCATATCCTGATCCGGCTGCCGACATCCGAACAGGACGAGACGCGCACACTCGAAAAGGTCCGGGAAATCCATGAAAAGATCGCGGATACCGAATCTTTTGCCGAGATGGCCCGGCTTTACTCCGACGACGGGGAATCCAGTGCGCGGGGCGGCGACCTCGGCTGGCTCCCGAAGAATACGCTCCAGATCAGGGAGTTCCGCATGGTGGCCGACACCCTCCAAACCGGCCGGGTGAGCCAGCCGTTTCAAACCCAGTTCGGCTATCATCTGGTATTCATGGAAGACAGGGAAGAGGCCGGTCCGCTGCGCCTCGACACGGACTGGGACCGGATCCAGGCGATGGCCCTGAACCACAAACAGCAGGAGATCCTCGAAAGCTGGATCGAAGAACTGAAACAAAACATACATATCGATATCCGGGAAGATTTGTTATAGTCGAGTCAGCGTATGCAGATCAAAAGGCCCCGGAAGGCAGACGCTCCGGGGCTTTGTTCTTGAGGTAAGTTCCGGAAAATGGCCCCGAATCCACAAAACCGATTTTTTTGTATAGCAGTCCTGATGGCAGGGATATGCCTCTGGGAAACGGGCGTCAGGGCTGAGAAGAACGAAACCGGAGATCTGGTGATCGCACGGCTCCGGTACGGGGGAGGCGGAGACTGGTATAACGATCCCTCGGCGATTCCCAACCTGGCCCGCTATATCACAGCCCGTACGGGAATGCCCGTCAAGGACACCGAGGCGCGGGTCGCGATCGGGGATGAACGGCTGTTTTCCTTCCCCGTTCTCTTTATGACGGGACACGGGCGTATTTCCCTGTCGGATACGGAGGCGGCGCGCCTCAGACAGTATTTGCTCGCAGGCGGTTTTCTCTATGCCGACGACGATTACGGACTCGACCCGCATTTCCGAAAGATGATGCGTCATGTGTTTCCGGACCGCGAGCTGGTCGAACTGCCGTTTTCACACGGGATTTACCGGATCCATTTCCGTTTCGAACACGGATTGCCCAAGATCCATGAACACGACAACAAACCGCCACAGGGATTCGGCATTTTCGACGATGAAGGCCGGCTCATGGTCTTTTATACCTATGAGACCAACATTTCTGACGGCTGGGTCGAATCCGAGATATACGGCAATCCTCCGGAAATCCGCGAGGCCGCGCTGAAAATGGGGACGAACATCATCCTCTGGGCGGTGATGCACTGAAGCGGGACCCGACCGTGTCCATAACCGTTCAAACAAAGGGTCCTGTTGGGTTGACGAGAGGCAAGAGGACGAGGTTCCGCAATTGAATACATCTCTATGAACCGATCAGGAGAAGAGGGCGGGATTTTCATGCCGGTCCCGGGCGAAGAAAAAATCCATTCCGAGATCAGGGCGCGGCTCCACCGCGTCCGTCAAAAAAACAAGCGGGTGCGCCTCGCCGCTGGCGCGATGCGCTGGGTCGCAACCGCCTGCGCCGGGGCGACTTTCCTGGCCGTGCTGGAATCCCTTTTCTGGTTTTCCTCCCCCGTCCGCATTTTTCTTTCGATCTGCTTTCCGGCGGTTCTTTTCGCGGCCGGCCTGATCTGGGTCGGCCTCCCCGCCATCCGGTTTTTCAGCAGGCGGCACCCGGACGACGAGGCGCTCGCCCTTTGGGCCGGAGGCGCCTTTCCGGATATCCGGGACAGGCTGGCCGACGCGCTCCAGGTGTACCGGGAATCCCGGTCCAAACCGCAATCGGCATCTCAGGAACTGTCCGGGGCCGCATTGCGGTCCGTTCATTCCGCACTCCATGGAAAAGATCTGAACCGGGCCGTTTCCCCGGAGCCGGCACGCAGGGCCGCGGGGGGTATGATCCTGTCCGTTTCGGCCTGCCTGATTCTTTTCCTGCTTTTCCGGGGTGCGTTTCCGGACGCGGCGCACCGGCTCCTTTCTCCTTCGCGGCGGTTTTCGCCTCCCCGTCCGTTTTCATTGCGCGTCGTTCCGGAAAGTCCGCGGGTGCGCTACGGCGATGCGCTGACCCTGCGCATCCTTGCGGAAGGCGAGAAACGTCCCGACGAAATCATCCTGACGGTCACGGCCGGACGGTCCGCCAGACAGGAAGTCGTCCTCGCGCCGCCGTTCGATCACACGATTCCTGCGGTGAAGCAGAATCTGTCGATCCAGGCGCGTTCCGGTCCGGTGCGTTCCGATCCGATCGCCGTTTCCGTATATCAATTGCCCGAAGTAAGATCTCTCCAGGTCACCCTCATCCCGCCGCGTCCTGCCGGACAGCCGTCCCGCGCCCTTGATCCGAATGTCGGGGCCATCGAGGCGCTGCCGGGCACGCGGGCAGTGATCCGGATCCGGGCTACCGGGGCGCTTTCCGGGGCCGCGCTCGTTTTCGATTCCGGACTCGTTCATGCGATGGATGCATCGGGAGACGCGGCGGAAGGCGCGTTCACGATTCGAAGAACGGACCGGTATGCCGTCGCCCTCACGGATACGGCCGGGCGGAGCAATCCCGATCCCATCCGTTATGCCGTCACCCTGCTCGAGGACGCCTTTCCCGTGGCGCGCATCCTTTCACCGGCCCGGGACACGGACGTGGAAAAAGGCATGCAGCTCCCCCTGGTCCTTCAGGCCGAGGATGATTACGGCCTTTCGCGCATCGGCCTGGGATACTGGATTCACGGCGCAGAAGGCCGGGAAGACACGGTTTTGCTTCCCATCGCCATGCAATCTCCGGTTCCCCGCCGGGTCGTTTTGGACTGGACTTGGGACCTGCGCGATATCGGCCTTTATCCGGATGACCGGGCGTCCTATTTTTTCGAGGCCTGGGATAACGACGCGGCGGCCGGACCCAAGCGGGGCAGGAGCCGTGTCTATACGGTGCGCTTTCCCTCGATGATGGAACTCTATGAACGGATCGAATCCGGTCATGACAGACAGGTCGCCGGGATGGAGGCGTTGTACGAACAGGGTCAGGAGATGCAGGAGACCCTCTCCAGGCTTTCCGACGACATCCGGGCCGGCAGGGAGACGGGCTGGGAGACCCGGAAAACGCTGGAAGGCCAGGCCGAACGGCTCGAGGAGATGCGTCAGGCGGTGGAGACGCTGTCCGAAAATCTGGATGAGCTCGTCCGGGAAATGGAACGCCAGGAGCTGATCCGCTCCGAGACGCTGGAAAAGTATCTCGAACTCCAGGAGATGTATCAGGAAATCGCCTCGCCGGAACTGCAGGAGGCCATGAAACAATTCAGGCAGGCGCTCGCCGAGACTCCGGATGCGGCGCTTCGGCAGGAGGCGGATAAACTGACGATTTCCCAGGAGACTTTCCTGAAGTCGATCGAGCGCACTCTGAATCTGCTCCGACGGCTTCATGTGGAACAGAAGGCCGAGGAACTGGCCCGGCGGATGGAGGAGATGATCGCCCGACAGGATTCCCTGAATGCGGATGCCGGGCGTGGCCCGGACCGGCCCGATTCGGCGCTGGCCGAGCGGCAGGAACGGCTGGGCCGTGACATGGCGGATTTCCACAAGGAAATGACCGAGCTTTCGGAAAAGATGCAGGCACTTCAGAACATGCCGGTGGAGGAGGCCGAACGGATCCTGCGGGAGATGTCGGAACAAAATTTTTCCGGCCGGATGGACGATCTTTCCCAAAAGTTGCGCCAGGGCCGGACCGGCGAGGCCGGCCGGGAAGGGGCCGCGTTGCGCGATCAGATGGCGTCCGTCTCGGAAGGCCTGCAGGCCCTGCAGGAGTCCCTGATGCAAGGGCAGAAGGACAGGATGGCCGAGGCGCTTCGCCGGGCTTCCATGCAGGTGCTCGAGATTTCACGGAAGCAGGAAGGTCTGATGCAGGCGCAGACCTCCGGCGACGCGGACGCGCGGAAACAGGCGGCGCTTCAGCAGGGCCTGGGTCACGTGATCCGGCGGTTATACGCCCTTTCCCAGGAGACCTTTTTCATCACCCCGGAAATCGGCCGGGCGCTGGGCCGGGCCCAGGCCGAGATGCAGGAGGCGATTTCGGCCATGCAGCAGGGCGGGAGTCCGGGCGCGGCAGCCAGCCAGCGCCGGGCCATGGGTGCGCTCAACCGGACGGTCCTGGCCCTCGAGCAGACGATGGAACAGATGGAAGGGGCGCAGTCGGGGCTGGGCGGTGAGGCCCTCATGGCCGGCCTCGAACAGATCGGACTCGAGCAGATGGCCCTGAACCGCGCACTCGCGGATCTCCTGAATCAGGGTCGCCTCAGCCTCGAAGAGCAGGCCGCCCTGTCCCGTATGGCCGCACAGCAGGCGGCCCTGAAACAGCGGCTGGAGGCATTGATGCGGCGGCATGGAAATCCCGCCGAGATCGCGGGACGACTCGACAGGCTGGCCGACGAGATGGAGAGCGTCATACAGGATCTCCGAAACCACCAGGCGGATGCACAGACCGTCGAACAGCAGCGGCGCATTTTATCCCGCCTCCTCGAGGCCCGGCAGTCTCTCGAGAAACAGGACCTGAGCCGGAGGCGGCAGGCGCGCAGCGGAGAGGATGTGATCCGGCGGAGTCCCGCATCCGCCGAGATCCGGCGCGACGCCTTGCAGGACCGGATCCGGCAGGATCTGCTGAGGCTTCACCGGTCCGGATACCGGCAGGACTATGAGTCGCTGATCCGGAAATATTTCGAGGCGCTCTCCAGGGAGGGGGCATTCGAGTGATCATGAACCTGAAAACAGTCCCAATCCGCGGCCTCTGCGTGATCCTCTTGTGCGCGGTTTTTTCGGCGGGCTCGGCCGAGGACCCGTCCCGGCTACTCGACAGGGCCCAGGCGCTTCAGCGTGCCGGCGCGAATCAGGAGGCCCGTGAGATTTTGGAATCCCTCAGGGACAGGGATCCGCACAATATCGTCTATTATGCGCGGCTCAGAGAGTTGCTCTTTTCCATACAGGACTGGGAGGCCGCCATGGAATCGATCAGGAAATTCAAGGCGGTTTCACCGTCCGATCCCTCGGTCCTGAACGATGAGGCGCGGGTATTATTCCGCATGGGACGGCGCGACGAGGCGATCGTCCTCTGGCGCGGTATCGTGAAAAGCCGTCCGGGCCAGGCCGGCCTCGTCCAGCAGGTGGCGGGTGCGATGACGGCGGAACGGCTCTATGAGGAAGCGATCGGAATCTATCTCGAAGGCCGGAAAACGGCGGGAAATCCCGGCCTGTACGCCCTGAATCTGGCCGGACTCTACGAGGTTTCCCTGCAATACGGCAGGGCGGCAGCCGAGTACCTGAATCACCTGAAGGCGAATCCCCGGCAGATTGCCTTCGTCGAAAACCAGATCCGCCGCTTTCCCAAGAACCGGGAAACCGTCCGGTCGGTCGAAAAGGCATTCGCGTCCTGGACCGACGGAGACCCTGCGGCCCGCCACAGAATCCTCGGCCGGTTTTACCTGGAGGCCGGGTTGTATCAAGACGCACTGGAGAACGTCCGGCTACAGGACGCGCTATCGGCGCCGAATGAACGCGGGTCCGCGCTTTTTCAGTTCGCCTCCCTGGCCGGGAACGCGGGCGCGACCGCCGAGGCGATGTCCGCCTATCGTGAAATCCTGCGCAGGCACCCGGATTTTTCCTCGGGTGACGCGGTATGGCTTGGGATCGGCAGGGCGGCGGAGGCGCAATCCGATATAGGGGAGGCGATCACGGCCTATGAATCGGTGGCGGCTCATTTTCCGGAGAGCCGTCTCGCGCCCGAGGCCCTCTCCCGCAAGGGAAGACTCGAGTTGGATGGAGCCGGCGACCCGGCTGCGGCGCGTGTCACGTTCGCCGAGTTGATCCGACGACACCCCAGGTCACAGGAAGCCGAACAGGCCCCCCTGGATCTGGCGGAATGCGACGCACGATCGGGTGCGTGGACTGCCGCGGAGGCGGAATACACGCGAATCCTGGATTCTCCCCCCGGCGGGTTCACGCCGATTCAGATCGCGGCACGGACCAGGCTGGCAGCGCTCTATTACTGGGGGGGGGAATTCGAACGGGCGATCGGGACGCTGGCGCCGTTTTCCGGGCCGGGCCTCGAGGCCCCGGTCCTCGAACATGCCGGCCTGAACGACGCGCTCCGGATCAGACTGCTGATCGCGGCCTACCGGAAACGGGACGCGGACGCGCTCCGGCTCTTTGCCGCGGCGGAGGGATTCGAATACCGGGGGAAGACGGAGGGCGCGATCGTCCGGCTCGACACGCTCCTGACGCTTTATCCGGACCGGCCCATCGCGGCGGAGGCGCTCTATCTCCGGGCGGATCTGCTTCGCCGCAGGAACAGGCCCGGGGCCGGGCTCGCGGATCTGGACACGCTGCTCTCGCGGTTTCCGGATCATCTGCTCTCCGACCGGGCGCTTTTCCGGTCCGCGGAGATCCTCGAAAGCACGGGAAGAATCCGCGAGGCCGTCGGGCGGTACGAGCGGCTGCTTTACGACCATCCCGAAAGCCTGCTCGCGGACGAGGCGCGCGTGCGGATCCGGGCCATCGAACGGGGGCGCGCATGAAGCATCCTGTCCGGCATATCGGCGTTCACTTTCTCCTGTTTCTGATGACACAGGCGGTTTTTGCACAGCGGCTCCTGATCCCCATGGATCTCGTCCAGACCGATCATCTGAAGGCCTACGGCGCGGCTTACCGGGCGCTGGAACGGGGGATCCGGGTGGAGTGGCTGCTGAATTACCGAGGCGGCTCGTTTTTCATGCAAAGTGATCCCGAAACGGCGCGTCTGTGCCGGCTTTTCGGGGTTCGGTACGAATCCGTGACCGGTCCGGATGCGGTGGCGATCTATCAGGAGATCGAAACCGAAAACATGGAGGTCATCCTCCTCGAAAAAGCGCCCAGAGTCGCGGTCTATACGCCCCCGGATCAGCGCCCCTGGGACGACGCCGTCACCCTGGCCCTCACCTATGCCGAGATTCCCTATGAGACGCTGTGGGACGAGGAGGTGTTGTCCGGCCGGCTGGATCACTATGACTGGCTCCATCTGCATCATGAGGATTTTACCGGGCAATACGGAAAGTTCTACGGGACATACCGGAACGCCCCCTGGTATATCGCGCAGCAGCGGTTTTACGAATCCGAGGCCGGGCGTCTCGGATTCGAAAAGGTTTCGCGGCTGAAGCTGGCCGTGGCCCAGGCCATCCGCGCGTATGTCGAGGGAGGCGGATTCCTCTTCGCCATGTGTTCCGCCACGGACACCTATGACATCGCACTCGCGGCGCACGCCACCGACATCTGCGACACGGTCTTCGACGGCGACCCCGTCGACCCGGATTATGCCTCCAAGCTGGATTATTCGGTCTGTTTCGCCTTTCATAATTTCACACTCTTCGTCGATCCCATGATTTACCGGTTTTCGGATATCGACACCACGCCGCAGCATGCCTCGGTCCCGGGATCGGGAGCGGACGATTATTTCAGCCTGTTCGAGTTTTCGGCCAAATACGATCCCGTGCCGGCCATGCTGACCCAGAATCACGTGTCGATTGTTCAAAACTTCATGGGTCAGACCACCGGATTCCGGCGGGATCTGATCAAGGAGCCGGTGGTGATTCTGGGGGAAAAGATCGGAACCGACGAGGTCAAGTATATTCACGGGAATGCCGGGCGGGGCACGTTTACTTTTTTGGGAGGGCATGATCCCGAAGATTACCAGCATTTCGTGGGCGATCCCCCGACGGATCTCAATCTGCACCGGAATTCTCCCGGATACCGGCTGATTTTGAACAACATCCTCTTCCCCGCGGCGCGGAAGAAGGAGCAGAAGACATAGGCGGGCCGAGGGATTGTTACCTGTTTTGTTACGCGGACGGGCGGTCCTTTCCGATGGAAAGGGAGCGGACAAGCAACACAGAGAGTCAAAAATTCAAGGAAATCTTGTCTTCCCCGAATGTTTTTATCGGGGATCCACCCTTTGCCCCTGCCTCCCCAAAAGAAACCGGGTATCTCTCGGTAAAGATGCGCGGTATCCGGACCGGCAATGCATAAAGGCATTGCACTCCGTTACTTTATAACTTGATGAACTTTCAACTTGATGAACTATCAACTTTTTACTCCCCCTGGATTCCCGCGATTAACGTGGGGTCTGAGCCCCTGTTTGACCGCACCGGGGCGGCACCCCGTGCGATCAGCCGCGAGACGGATAACCATAAAAAAAGGGGACCCTTTTAAAGG
>DSAP01000199.1 GCA_011046415.1 bacterium
CCGGATCCGGCCGGCCGGATCCGGCATGCTGCAGGAGGCGTTCGAAAGGCTCAAGCGGCGGCTCGCCGAGGAGGGGCTCTTCGACCCTGCGCGGAAACGACCGATCCCGGAATTTCCCCGGCGGATCGGCATCGTCACCTCCGCCACAGGGGCCGCCCTTCAGGATATACGCAGCGTGATCGACAGACGGTTCGGGGACGTGCATCTCATCCTGACACCGGTCAGCGTGCAGGGAGAGACGGCGGCCGAAGAAATCGCACATGCCATCCGCGTCTTCAATACCTGGGGAAACGCCGATGTCCTGATCGTGGGCCGCGGAGGAGGATCCGTCGAAGATCTACAGGCTTTCAATCAAGAGATCGTGGCCCGCGCGATCTTCGAATCCGGAATCCCCGTCATCTCCGCGGTCGGACATGACATCGATTTCTCGATCAGCGATTTTGTCGCCGACCTTCGCGCCCCGACGCCTTCGGCTGCTGCGGAACTCGTCGTTCCCGACCGTGAAGCTCTGAGGGAGCGCATCCGTCAGATTACCTTACGCATGACTCAGGCCATGACGGGTCGTCTGGCATGGCACCGTGGACGCGTCGAGGCGATCGGGAACAGCTGGGCCTTCCGGCGTCCCGGAGACCGGGTACGGGAGTACCGGTTGCGGATCGACGATCTGTCCCGCCAGCTCGAACTGCGGATGAGGGAATCGGTGAACGCTTCTCGATCGCGGCTCGATGCGTTGCAGGGAAAGCTCGGGGTACTCGATCCCGGATCGGTTCTCGCCCGCGGATACAGCATCACCACCCTGATCCGGGACGGGCGCATCGTACGGGATGCCGCCGAACTCAGGGAATCCGATTCCATCCGTATCCGGTTTGCCAGGGGCGCGGCCCGGAGCATCATCCAAACCGTGGAAGAAACCTGTTATGACGGCAAAGCAACAGACCTTTGAATCGGCATTCAAACGGCTCCAGGAACTGGTGGCCGCGCTCGAGAACGGCGAATCGACCCTCGAAGAGTCGCTCAAGGCCTTCGAAGAAGGCGTCTCGCTCATCCGGTTTTGCAGTGATGTGCTCGATCGGGCCCAGGCCCGCGTCGACAAGTTGGTGGAGGATGATCACGGCGGATTCCGTCTCGAACCCATGGAATAATCCGAAAATCTTGACGGGATGCAATCCGCAACGTTTTTGTTAGCTGTTGAATAATCAATTTGTTAACTCGTAACATGTAACCCTTTCACGTTCCCCTTTTCCGGATGAGAGAACGCTTATTCCGGGATCCGTGAGTGGAACTTTAATCGAAAGACCGTATGGGAAGACTCCTCGATTCGATTGACACGCCTGAAGATCTGAAAAAAATGGATGCGGCCGATCTACCCGGACTGGCCGAAGAAATCCGTCAACTGCTGGTGCGTACCGTGTCCAATACCGGCGGACATCTGGCTCCGAATCTCGGCGCGGTTGAACTGACACTGGCCCTGCACCGGGTGTTCGATACGCCCCGGGACAAAATCGTCTGGGATGTCGGTCATCAGGCCTATGTCCATAAAATCCTGACCGGACGGAAAGACCGCTTCGATACACTGCGCCAGCATAGCGGCATCAGCGGTTTTCCCAAAATCAGTGAGAGCCCTTATGACGCTTTCGGTGTGGGCCATGCCTCCACATCGATCTCGGCGGCGCTGGGCATGGCCACGGCCAGGGATATGAAGGGTGAGCAGTTCCACGTCGTCGCGGTGATCGGGGACGGGGCACTGACGGGCGGGATCGCTTTTGAAGGACTCAACAATGCGGGAGGCGCCAGGCGGAATTTGATCGTCGTACTCAACGACAACCGTATGTCTATTGCTCCCAATGTCGGCGCACTGCCGAAAGCATTGACACAGGTCATCACCACGCCCCTTTACAACCGCCTCAAAAAAGATATCTGGAACCTGACCGGCAAACTGCCACGGGGTACCGGCACGGTGCGGAAACTCGTCCAGCGCCTTGAAGAAGGCCTCAAGGCCATGATCGTTCCCGCATTGCTTTTTGAGCGGTTCGGATTCCGCTATGTCGGTCCTGTCGAGGGACATGAGGTCCACAATCTGATCCGGATTTTTCAGAACCTCAGGGAGTTTCGGGGACCCATACTCGTCCACGTACTCACGACGAAAGGCAAGGGTTATAAATTCGCCGAGGAAGATGCCACCCGGTTTCACGGACTCGGCTCTTTCTGCCCGGAGACGGGACTGCCGAAACCGAACGCGTCCGTGTCGTATACCGAAGCGTTTGGAAAAACCGTGGTTGAACTGGCCCGGCAAGATCCCCGGGTCGTGGGCATCACCGCGGCGATGGCGCATGGAACCGGCCTGATTCATCTGGCCAAGGCATTCCCGGACCGGTTTTTTGATGTGGGCATCGCCGAACAGCACGCCGTGACATTCGCCGCGGGTATGGCGCTGGAGGGATTCAGGCCGATTGTGGCGATTTATTCAACCTTTCTGCAGCGGGCCTTCGATCAGGTGATTCATGATGTGGCATTGCAGAAGATTCCCGTGATTCTTGCGTTAGACCGGGGCGGACTCGTGGGGGAGGACGGCCCGACCCATCACGGAAGTTTTGATCTGAGCTATTTGAGGCTGATCCCGGATATCGTCCTCATGGCACCGAAGGACATCTCCGAGTTGCGGCATATGCTTTGGACGGCGCTCACATATCAGGACGGGCCGGTGGCGATCCGGTATCCCCGTGGAGAAGGCCGCGGTCTCCTCCATGATGAACCCTTTCAGGAAATCCCGCTCGGGCGCTGTGAAGTGATCCGGGAAGGGGTTGATGCGTCGATCCTGGCAGTCGGAGACCAGGTTCCGACTGCAGAAAAAGTAGCCGAACGGTTGTTGGAAGAGGGGATTTCGGCCGAAGTGGTCAACATGCGGTTTGTCAAACCGATCGACCACACATATATTCACACGGCGGTCAAACGGTTCGGGGTCATCGTGACCCTTGAGAATAACACGGTGGTCGGCGGATTGGGCGGCGCCGTGGCGGAAACGCTCGCAGAGTTGCGCGCAGAAGTCCAATTCCGCCGTTTCGGTCTCCCCGACCAGTTTGTGTCCCATGGAAACACCTGTCGTCTTTTCTCTGAAATGGGACTGGATGTGGAATCCCTGTCCAACGCCATCCGGGTACTTTGCGAAAAAAGAAGGACAAAAAAACTGTTGCCTTTTATTAAAACCATTTCACGGATTCCATGAACCTGGGAATCATGGCTAATCTCCGGAAACCCCGGGCGCACGAGACGCTCTGTGCGTTTGTAGAATGGCTCAGCCAAAAGCAGATCGGATCCGTGGTGACGCCCGAGGTACACCGCTTTATCGGCAAGAACATTGCAGGGCTCCGCCCGGTTCCGCCTGACCGGCTTGCTTCGGAAAGTGACGTATTGATTGTCATGGGCGGGGACGGCACCATGCTCGCAGCCGCCCGTCAACTCGGCCCGATGCAGAAACCGCTTCTGGGTATCAATCTCGGCAGCCTCGGTTTTCTGGCAGATGTGGCCCTGGACGATTTGTATACGCAGATGGAGGCGGTGATAGCGGGTCGCTATACGCTCGAAAACAGGATGACACTATCGGTCAGCGTCTCATCCGATTCGGGTAATCTCGTTTATCCGGCGTTGAATGACGTGGTGGTCGCACGCGGCGGAATCCCGCGCATGATTCAGATCCGGGTAATGGTCGACGGAAGCTACTTTACAACCTATTTTACGGACGGGATCATCGTCGCGACCCCGACCGGTTCGACGGCGTATTCGCTCGGTGCAGGCGGACCGATTGTCGTTCCCTCGCTCGAGTCAATCATCCTGACACCCATCTGTCCCCATACCTTGACGGCCCGTCCTACGGTGATCCCGCAGGACAGTCGCATTCTGCTTCAGCTTGAGTCTGAAGACCGCGAGGCGTTTTTCAGCGTGGACGGACAGGTCATGAAACCCATCGATTGCAGGACCCGGATCGAAGTCAGGCGTGGCGACTGGGACGTACAGCTGATCAAATTCGAAGGTCACAACTTTTTCGATGTACTTCGTACCAAATTGCAGTGGGGCACATTCCGATACAAACTTTCAGACGATTCACCCTCTGAATCTCCTGATCGAAAATAAAAATCTTGACTTTTCAGAAAAAATCCATATATTAATATCTGGAATTTAGCAGTTACGTGCCGTGACTGCTAAGTAAAAATACTATTAAATCATAAAAAACAAAAAATAAGGAGGGTATATTTATGAAAATTCAGCCCTTAGCAGACCGGGTTGTCGTGAAACCGGCCCCTGCGGATGAAAAGGTTCAGGGCGGGATCATCATTCCGGATACGGCCAAGGAGAAGCCCCAGAAAGGTGAAGTGATGGCTGTCGGCCCGGGCAAGATTTCAGATGCGGGCCAAAAAATCACCATGACGGTCAAGGTGGGAGATCAGGTGCTGTACGGGAAATATTCCGGTACTGAAGTCACCGTCGATGGGGAAGAATATCTCATCGTTCGCGAGAGCGATATCCTTGCAGTTATCTGAACGGACAAAAAGAAAGAATAGAAGGAGGAAATCATATGGCCAAACTAATTGAATACGGGGCGGAAGCCCGTCAGGTGCTTAAGAAAGGCGTCGACCAGCTTGCCGAAGCGGTCAAGGTCACCCTGGGTCCGAAAGGACGGAATGTGGTGATCGAGAAGAAATTCGGCGCACAGACCGTAACCAAAGACGGCGTGACCGTGGCGAAAGAAATCGAACTCGAAGACCCGTTTGAAAACATGGGCGCGCAGATGGTGAAAGAGGTGGCGTCGAAAACAAGCGATGTAGCCGGAGACGGAACAACCACCGCGACGGTGCTTGCCCAGGTGATTCTCGCAGAGGGGATTCGTAACGTCACCGCAGGCGCCAATCCCATGGATTTGAAACGCGGAATCGAAAAAGCCGTCGCAGCCGTGATCGAGAATTTGAAATCCATGAGCAAAGACGTGACGGACCAGAAAGAGATTGCCCAGGTCGCCACGATTTCTGCCAATAATGACGAGACCATCGGTCAGTTGATCGCCGATGCGATGGATAAAGTCGGCAAGGACGGTGTGATCACTGTCGAGGAAGCCAAGACGACCGAGACGAGCATGGAAGTGGTCGAGGGCATGCAGTTTGATCGCGGATACATCTCTCCCTATTTCGTCACCGATCCCGAGAACATGGAAACGCTTCTCGAAACCCCCTACATCCTGATCTACGACAAGAAGATCAGCGCCATGAAGGATATGCTGCCCATCCTCGAGAAAGTCGCGCAGATGGGCAAACCGCTCCTGATCATTGCCGAAGATATCGAAGGCGAAGCCCTCGCGACCCTGGTGGTGAACAAGCTCAAAGGGACCCTGCGTGTCGCAGCGGTCAAGGCGCCCGGTTTCGGTGACCGGCGCAAGGCCATGCTCGAGGATATCGCCATCCTCACCGGCGGCCGCGTAATCGCCGAAGAAGCCGGATTCAAACTCGAGAATACGACGCTGGACGACCTGGGTACGGCCAAGCGCGTCCGGATCGACAAAGACAACACAACGCTCGTAGAAGGCGCCGGAGAATCCAAAGACATCCAAGGCCGGATCAACCAGATCAAGAAGCAGATCGAGACCACGACCTCTGATTATGACCGCGAGAAACTGCAGGAACGGCTGGCCAAACTGGCCGGCGGCGTGGCGGTGCTGAATGTCGGCGCGGCGACTGAAATCGAGTTGAAAGAGAAGAAGGCGCGCGTGGAAGACGCCCTGCACGCCACCCGTGCCGCGGTCGAAGAAGGCATCGTGCCCGGCGGAGGCGTGGCATTGCTCCGTTCCAAAGCCGTGCTGGACAAGATCTCGGTCGAGGGTGATGAGAAAGTCGGTGTGGCAATCGTCCGTCGTTCACTCGAAGAGCCGGTTCGACAGATCGTGAACAACACCGGCCTGGAAGGTTCGATCATCGTCGCGAAGCTTGAAGAGAAGAAGGGCGGTTACGGTTTCAACGCACGTACCGAAGAATACTGCGACATGCTTGAAGCGGGCGTGATTGATCCGACTAAGGTCGTCCGGATCGCGCTTCAGAATGCCGCGAGCGTATCGGCACTCCTGTTGACGACCGAAGCCGTGGTCGCGGAGAAACCTGAAAAGGAAAAGACGCCGCCCATGCCGCACGGCGCGCCCGATATGTATTAAAAACCGGGTGTATTCTTGACCCGTTATTTCTTCCCTGTCCGCCTGAGGCGGACAGGGTTTTCTTTATCTCCATCTAACGGACGTCAATAACCTTTCCCCCGTTCATCCACACCACAGATCGGTTTTTCTTTTTGATAAGCATTTGATTGTGAATTATTCAAATGATCCGTTGATTTTTTGAATTATATCTTTATATTATAACCCCAGGATATCTCTTCCACCCAAACCCGACAGGAAGTTCGCCCGGTCTCATGAGCAGGGAAAAACGCCTTTTCATCAATTTTCTGATCTACGTGACCGGAAATTTCGCGTCGAAACTACTCGGATTCATCCTGCTCCCCCTGTATACCATTTACCTCACCCGCTCCGAACTCGGATTTTACGATCTCGTGCTCACCGCTATCCAGATCCTCATCTCCCTCGTGACCCTACAGAGCATCGACGGGCTCTACCGGAACCTGCTCGACGCGAAGAATGAGGAGGAGATCCGCGGAAATCTCTCGAACACCTTCTTTCTCATCACCCGGAACATGCTGATCTTCATCTTCGTTTCCTTCGGATTTTTCCTCATCAAACCCGTGCCCCACGCCGGGCTGATCGTGCTGCTCTGCATCGGCCACATTTACTCGATGCTCTGGCAGCAGACCGCGAGGGGGCTGAAAAGGAATTTCGACTACGCCGTGGCCGGGCTGATCTTCGCGGGCGTGATGCTGGCCGGCAACGTGATCCTCCTGAAGTATTACGGCCTCCAGGTGGCCGGCATCCTGATTTCCGGGATCCTGTCCGCGGTGCTGGTCGTCGTATATCTCGAAATCCGGATCCGCCTGTTCCGGCACCTCGGCATCGGCGCGCTGGACCGGGGGCTCCGCAGGGCGATCGTATCCTATTCCCTGCCGCTTCTTCCCACGGCGGTCAACTGGTGGCTCCTTTCGTTCGCGAACCGTTTCCTCATCAATCTGACAATGGGCAGCGAGGCCAACGGCCTGTTTGCGGTCGCGAGCCGGTTCGCATCGATCCTCGTCATGATCAACAACATGTTCTATTTGGCCTGGCAGGAATCGGCCATCACGGAATACGACTCGGAAGACCGGAACCGGTTCTATACCCGCATGTTCGACCTGTACACACGGCTTCAGTTTTCCGGCATCCTGCTCCTGATTCCCGTGACCGCGTTTTTGTTCGACCGGATCATCGACGCCAAGTTCGCGGACGCACTGCAATACATCCCTTTCCTCTACGTGGGGACGATCTTCTCCTCGTTCGCCACCTTCTACGGCACCGGGTACCTGAGCTCACGCGAAACCAGGGGAGCTTTTACCACCACTCTGTACGGCTCCATCCTGAACCTCGTGCTGATGATCGTACTCATCCCCGTGTGGAAACTGCAGGCCGTGGGCTTCTCCGGCATGGTCTCCCTGATCGCGCTGTGGCTGATCCGTGTCGTCCAGACCCGGAAATATTTTTCCATCCGGCTCGACATCCGGAACCTGATTTTCTTTTCCGTCTGCCTCGTCGTGTATGTGATCGTCTTCTTCGAGAACAATCCGCTGTATAACCGGATCCTGCTCGGCGTCTCGATCCTGATCGCCCTGAGGATGAACCGCCATTTCATCCGCAGACTCTTTTCAGGGCTGACCTCCCTGTCCGGCTTCCGGATGAAGGACGGACCATGAAAAAAACATTCGCGATGATCGGTGCCTTCGCCCGGTACAATTACGGGGACCTGCTGTTTCCCGTCCTGGCCGCCAAGGCGTTCGAAGACCTCCGAGATGACTACGATTTCGTCTGTTACGGGCTCGCGGAAAGCGACCTCAGCCGCTACGGGGCCGAGAAGACGCGACCCATCCGCGAATGGATCGGTAAAACCGACATCGCGGATGACAGTGTCCTCTTCGTCGCGGGCGGGGACGTGCTGGGTATCAACTGGGTGCCCATGCACATGCACCGGCTGGGGCACGTGTCCGCGGTCCTCTTCTCGCTGTTCTTCACGGTGTTCGGGAAGCGGCTCGGGCTGGGACTCACGATCAACCGGATGCTGGCCCGGCGATACGGCGCCGGTTCTCTGCTGCTCCCCTGGATCGTGCCCAGGAAGGCGATACGCGCGCGGGTCCGCATCCTCTATAACGCGGTCGGCGGCTCCGCACTGGAATCCCTGATCGGGCCTTATCCGGCGTATATCCGAGACCACATGAACGAGGCGGACTATATCTCCGTCCGGGACCGGGAGACGCGCAACCGGCTCGTCCAGTTGGGAGTCGAGAAGGAGATTTTTTGCGTGCCGGACTCAGCGGTAACGATGTCCGTTCATTTTCCGCTGCCCCGGCTCCGTGGCATGGTGAATCCCGGACTTCTGAAAAAATTGGAGGAATGGGAATATCAGTATCTCTGTTTTCAGATCAATTACCAGACCGGAACCCGGCACTTCGAGACCCTCATCACCCAGCTGAACCGAATCACCCTGACCCTGAATCTTCACATTCTCCTGCTCCCGGTCGGCCTGGTCCCCATGCACGACGACCAGATCGTGCTGAGGCGTCTCCGGGAAACCCTGGCGGTGTCGTGCCACCTGCCCGAAACCCTGTCCATCCATGAGATCATGTACTGCATCGCACGCAGCAGGCTCTTCATCGGAACCAGCCTGCACGGTGCGGTGACGGCCCTGTCCTACGCCGTCCCCCATCTCGGACTCACCGAAGACGTTCCCAAACTCCGGACTTTTCTCAGAGACTGGGATATCGGACCGTCCCGCGAAGGGACCGCCATCGGCCGGATGGCGGAACATGCCGAAGCCGTGTCCCGGATCGACAGGAAGGCGCTCGCGGAAAACCGGCATCGGCTGATCGGGCTGGTCCATGATAATTACCGGCGGATGTGCGAAGTCCTCGCCGGGCCGGTGCATGAGAGAGGAAACCGACCGGTTAAGGGGGGAGGATGAAAGAACACGATGTATTGTGTCTGGTCACGGGCGCCACATCCGGGGTGGGGCGTGCGGTTGCCGCGGGGTTGGCAAAAACAGGCGTCCGGGTGATCCTGCTGGGGCGTGATTCCCGCCGGACCGAAGCGGTCCGGGAGTGCCTCGCAAAGGAGACGTCCAATCCCCGCATCGACGCGATGACCGCCGATTTGTCTGATCAGGAGTCCGTCCGGCGTTTCGCCCGCCGGTTTCTGGAAGAATTTCCGGTACTGCACGTGCTGTCCCTCAATCACGGCGTGCTGCTCCCGAAGCGGGAAACCACGGCGGACGGCATCGAGAAAACCTGGGCCGTGAATTATCTGTCCGGTTTCATGCTGTCGGGATTGCTGCTGCCGGCGCTCCGGGCGGGTTCGCCCGCGCGCATCCTGTCCGTGGTCGGTTCTCCGGGCTTACTCCGGATGACGCGCCTCGGATTCGAGGAAATCGGGGAGACCGGCCGGTACAACGGATTCCGTGCCATCCGGCAGTCGGTACTCGCGCGGCTCGTCTTCACACAGGAGATCGCGTCCCGGTTGACCGGAGAGGGCGTCACCGCGAATGTGTTCCATCCCGGCATCGTCCGGTCCGGTTTCGGCCGCCACCTGCCGGCATTCCTGCGGTTCCTGCATGCGGCGGCATCGCCGCTCATGAGTCGCGAAAGCCCGACAGGCGTGTGGGCCGCGACCGATCCCGGTCTGGGGGCCGTGAGCGGGGCGTATTTCGTCCGTAAGAGACCGGTCCTTTTTTCCTCCCCCCACGTGGATGCGGAAGTCCGGAAAAGACTCTGGAATTTCAGTGAACGCATGACCGGTGTCGTTCCGGAGTTTTCTTTGACGGTTCTCCGAAGCGGTTCCGGGACGGATTCCGGAAGAGGATGAATGTAAATCAATGTCACCGGGCGTCAATCTTGTGGCATCCCGCGCGGTTGTGCGTTATATTGGTTCAAGCGTGACGCGGGCGGGAAAAAAGCAGAAAGCGGAAAGCGGAAAGCGGAAAGCAGGGGGATCGTGACTCGAGACGTGAGACGGGGAGAAAGTAGTAGGGCGGGGTTTTATACCCCGCCGGGAAGCGGGAGATTTCATTTCAGGAAACGGAGGCGAGGATGAAACAAGAGCGGGTCTTGAGGGTAATAGCGGTTTTTCTTTTCGCGGTGTCGATGGGTTTATACGCCGGGACGCAGGCGCAGGACGACACGGTGCGGGTCGAGAACGTGCTGTCCGCGGTTCCTGTCGTCGACGGGCTGGACGACGATCCCTGCTGGCGAGACGTTCGCTGGCAGCCCATCGACCAGGTCTGGATTCCCTACGGCACAGCGGTCGATTCGTCCGACTACTGGGGCCGGTACAAGGTCGTCTGGTCTTCGGAAACGAATCTCCTCTATTTTCTGATCCAGGTCCATGACGACATCGCGGTCGGCGGATTCATCCCGGGTATCACGGCCGAGAGTCATCACTATGACATCGTCGAGGTCTTCATCGACGAAGACAACTCCGGCGGCCTCCACGTGTTCGACGGCACGGGCGCCACGGCGACTCAGTACGGCACCAACGCCGAGAACGCGTTCGCCCATCACATCTACGCCGATTTCCCGGAAGACGGCGGGGTGACCACGGTCTGCTATGTGGACGACATCGCCGGCACGGGATGGCATGACAGGCGGCCTGTTTTTAATACACAGCATTTACCCGAATTCGCGCTCCGCAGACAGGGAGACCAGTACACGCGGGAATTTTCCCTCAAGGTCTATGACGACACGTACGATCCAGCCGACATGGAGGCCTCGCGCGTCCTGTTGATTCAAGGCAAGGTGATGGGGTTGTCCGTGGCCGTGTGCGACAACGACGATTTGCACGAGGAACCCAAGTCGCGGGACAAATTCTTCGGCTCCGTTTGGGTGCCGGCCGCAAAATACAACAACCACTGGATCGACGCGAGTGATTTCGGAACGGCCAAACTGGAAGGCCCGGTCTCCTCGGTTCCGAAGGAACCGCAGGTCATCCGGACCGGATTCCGCTGTTATCCGAACCCCTCCTCCGGATTGCTGAATCTGTCCATGCAGAATTCCTTCAGGGGGGACGTGTCCATCGCGGTGTTCGACATCCTCGGCCGGGAGGTGCTCCGGGAGGAGGCCTACAAGCCCGAAACCGGTTTCCGCAGTTCGGTTCGCCTCAACCCGCTTCCCCGGGGAGTCTATTTCGTCGCGCTCGAGGTCGAAGACCGGCGGTTCATCGAGAAAGTGACCCTGACGGGTCCGGTTTTTTAGGGGATGAGGAAGAGACGCGCCGGACGGATCAGTCCAGGATCATGCTGAGGCCGATCCGTCCGCGTTCGGCGTCCACCTTCAGGATCCGCACCTCCACGATGTCGCCGACCCGGACGACATCCAGCGGATTTTGGACATATTTCCGCGCCATTTGGCTGAGATGGACGAGGCCGTCCTGATGGACGCCGATGTCCACGAACGCCCCGAAGTCCACCACATTCCTCACCGTGCCTTTCAGGATCATGCCTTCACGTAAATCTTCGATGGAAAGCACGTCGCCGCGCAAGATCACCCCGGGCTTGGCGTCGCGCGGATCCCGGCCGGGTTTACCGAGACTGTCCAGGATGTCCATCAGGGTCTCGCGGCCGTAGCCACAAAACGCGGCGAGCCGGTCGACATCCAGGGCCGATTGATCGAATCGTTTCTTGACGAGCGACCCGTCGGTGCGGATATCCGACGCGGAGAGACCCAGCCGCTCCAGCAGCTTCTCTGTGGCCGGATACGATTCCGGATGCACGGCCGTGGCGTCGAAGAAAACGTCGCCTTCGGTGATGCGCAGGAATCCGGCGGCCTGGACGAAACAGTTGTGCCCGACCCCCCGGACATTTTTCAGAGCCTCCCGGTTCGGAAACCGCCCGTGTTCTTCCCGGTATCGCACGATGGCCTCGGCAACCCGGCTGTTGATGCCCGAGACATACCGGAGCAGGGATGAAGAGGCCGTGTTCAGGTCCACACCGACCGCATTCACGCAGGACTCCACCACTTGGTCGAGGCATTCGGCCAGCCGAGACTGATTCACGTCGTGCTGATACAGGCCCACGCCGATGGATTTCGGGTCGATTTTCACCAATTCGGAGAGCGGATCGAGAAGCCGGCGGGCGATGGAGATGTTGCCCCGCATGGAGGCGTCGAGATCCGGGAATTCCTTCCGGGCGACCGGGGAGGCGGAGTAGACCGAAGCACCGGCCTCGTTCACCAGCGTATAACCGACTTCCCGGTCCACATCCCGGATCAGTTCCGCGACGAGCTGTTCGGTCTCCCGGCCGGCCGTGCCGTTTCCGATGGCGATTACATCCACACCGTATGCGTCCACAAGGGCCTTCAGGACGGATTTGGACTCTTCCCATTGCTTTTGGGGAGGATGCGGATAGAGAGTCGTTCCCATCAGGTATTTCCCGGTCGCGTCGATCACGGCCGCCTTGCAGCCGGTCCGGTAACCGGGATCGATCCCCAGGATGATTTTTCCCCGGAGCGGGGGGGTGAAAAGCAGCGCCCGGAGATTGGATGCGAACACCCCGATCGCGTGTGCGTCCGCCTTTTCGGTCAGGACGTTCCGGATTTCACGCTGCATGGCGGGCGCGATGAGGCGGTCATACGCATCCCGCGCGGCCGATTCGAGGTCTTCTGTGAAGAGGGACTCCCGACGGGTGATGAACATCTTTTCGATCCGCTCCACCAGGTCGTCCTTGTCAACCTCCACCCAGACACGCAGGATGCCGCCGCGTTCGCCCCGGTTCAGGGCCAAAATCCGATAGGGAGGGACGGTTTTTACCGCCTCGGAGAAATCGCCGTACAGTGCATAATCGCGGGCGGCCAGTGCCTCGTCCGCGACTTCCGAACAGATCCGTCCCTTTTCAGCCGAGAGGAGCCGGATGTCCCGGCGCACGTCCGCATCCTCGGCCATGACCTCGGCCGCGATGTCGCGCGCGCCGGACAGGGCCGCCACCGCGGACGGGACGCCCTTTTCCGGATCGATGAATGAGGAAGCGATGCCGATGCGGTTTCCGGCCAGGGTCTCCTGGTTCAGCATGAGGACGGCCAGGGGCTCCAGTCCTTTTTCACGCGCGACGGTCGCGCGTGTGCGGCGTTTGGGTTTGTAGGGGAGGTAGAGGTCCTCCACATCCTGGAGTCTCGGGGCGGAACGGATCTTTTCCTCCAGTCCGGGCGTCAGTTTTCCCTGTTCCGAAATGGATTTCAGGACAGACTGTTTCCGCTCTTCCAGGCTGCGCAGGTAGCGGATGCGGTCCTGGATAGCGCGGATATTTTCCTCGTCCAGGCTGCCCGTGGTTTCTTTCCGGTACCGTGCGATAAAGGGGACGGTGTTGTCCTGGTCCAGCAGATCCACCGTATTCCCGACCTGACGGACGGTCCGCTTCAGTTCTCGGGCGATTTGACCGATGAGCGGTTTTTCTTCCAATGCGATCCTCCGTTCGAATACCCGGGGATCACAATATAAATTCAAAATTCAAAAATTAAAATTTAAAAAAACGGATTCAATTATGTTTGAATATCAAGTATTATCGAACCGGTTCAATATTCAATGAAAAGGAATTATATTCACAAAACACTTGATGTTTTCCGGGATACTGCGTATCTTTCAATCCCCGGGAAGGGATGGATTCAACGAAGGGCTGATCAGTCTATGTCTATGGTACAGGGTCAAGGGAAGACGCCGTCGACCGATACGGAGAAGTTCTTTTCGGAAGTGGCGAAGGACAAATACATTCCGGACCGCACACCCTATGTGCGCGAATCTCGCCGGGTCGTCCTCAAACTCGGCACCAAGGTTTTGCTGAAACACAAGAAAGGCGAGTCCGGGGCGCTCCACGGGCTGGCGCGTGATATCGTCCGGTTCCGTGAGAGAGGATATGTGTTCTCGATCGTCACATCGGGTGCGGTGGGCTTCGGCATGGACGCGATGGGAATCGAGGCCCGTCCCACGGACCTGAAGAAAATACAGGCCCTGGCGTCGATCGGCCAGAGCCTGCTCATGCAGAACTGGAACGCGATTTTCGCCGAATCCGGCCTGCACACCTCACAGATTCTCCTGACCTACGACATCATCGAAAACCGGAAACGGTATCTGCATGCCCGCGATTGTTTCCGCTCCGTCTTCGAATACGGGGCGGTGCCGATCGTCAACGAAAACGACAGCGTCGCCGTGGACGAGCTGAAATTCGGCGACAACGACACGCTATCGGCGCTCACGGCGATTCTGACCGACGCGGATCTGCTCGTCCTGTTCACCGACACGGACGGCATCCATACCCGGAATCCGTACCGTCACGGCGACGCGGAGCGGATCCCCTTCATTGAACAGGTGGATGAATCCGTATTCGGCCTGATCGAGGATAAACAAAACGGCCTGTCCCTCGGCGGGATGCGGTCCAAACTTCTGGCTGCCCAGAGATCCGCCCAGATGGGAACGGGCGTGATCATCACACAGGGCTTCGAACCCGATCTCGCCGCCTTGCTGGAGGGGGCCGATCTGGGGACGTTCATCCGTCCCAATCATAAATACGAGAAGAAGCGCAAGCGCTGGATCTTCTTCAATCACAAGATGAAGGGTCGGGTCATCGTGGACCGGGGCGCGGAAGACGCACTGGTGAACCATTCCGGGAGCCTGCTCCCGGGCGGAATTCTCGGGACGGAAGGGGTTTTCGAAAGAGAAAGCATCGTCGGCATTTACAACACGGCCGACACGCTGATCGGAAAGGGCATCACCAATTACGCCAGCGCGGAGATCGAACAGATGAAGGGGAGACGCACCGATCAGCTGAAATCCGAGAGCGGGGCGGTCTTCGCGGATGAGGTGATACACCGCGACAACATGATCGTGATTTAGAACCGGGTCCGGTGTGATCGCCGAAGGGGGCTGATGGACCCGGGACGATCGATCATTCCCGACAAGCGGGTCCCTGATGTCCGGGAAAAGCTCCGATCGATAATGGATGATTAATTTGAACCATCACCTGAAACCTTGAACCGTGGGGGAGTATTTATGTCCGTCCGTGAACAGGCGCTGAAAACCAACCGGGCCTATCAGGCTTTCCTGAAAACAGGCACCACCCGGCTCAAGAACGCCGTCCTCGATACGATTGCGGAGCAGATTGCCTCGGATAAGGACTATCTCATCCGGGAAAACCGGAAAGACCTGGAGAAAGGCAGGCAGGACGGCCTCTCAGGCGCACTGCTGGACAGGCTGGCGCTCGATGAGAAGCGGATCGCGGGCATGATCGGCGCCTGCCGCGAGGTGGCCGCCCTTCCCGATCCGGTCGGCAAAATCTCGGACATGTCCGTGCGTCCCGAAGGATTCCGGGTCGGCCGCATGCGTACCCCCATCGGAGTGATCGGCATCATCTACGAGGCCCGTCCGAATGTCACGGTCGAGGCCGCGATTCTCTGCATGAAATCCGGGAACGGGGTGATCCTCCGTGGCGGGAGCAGCGCGTTCCATTCCAATCTCGCGCTCGTCCAAATCCTTCGGAAGGCACTGCGCCATCACGGCGTCCCGGAGGACCTGATCGCCGCGCTGGATTCGACCGACCGCAAGGCCGTGGACGAGATGCTCGTCCAGGACGACCTGATCCACCTCATCATCCCGCGCGGCGGAGAGAGCCTGATCCGGAGCGTGGCGGAGAAATCCAGGATTCCCGTGCTCAAGCATTACAAGGGGATCTGCCATGTGTACGTGGACGGAACGGCCGACCCCGGCATGGCGCTCCGCATCGCGGTGAACGCGAAGGTGCAGCGCCCGGCCGTGTGTAACGCCATGGAGACGCTCCTCGTGGACGAAGCGGTCGCCCCTGTCTTCCTCCCGGACCTCATCCGGAAGCTGCAGGAGGCAGGCGTCGAGATACGGGGCTGCGAACGGACGCGGGCGATTTACGGGAAAGACGTCCTTCCCGCGGCAGACGCGGATTACGGAGCGGAATTCCTCGATTTGATCCTGGCCGTCCGGGTGGTTTCCGGGATCGACGAGGCGATCGGATTCATCAACACCCACGGATCCGCGCATACGGACGCCATCGTCACTCGGGACGTCGCCCGGGCGCAGCAGTTCCTCAACGAGGTCGACAGCGCCTCGGTCATGGTGAACGCCTCCACCCGCCTCTCGGACGGCGGGGTCTATGGTCTCGGCGCGGAAATCGGCATCTCGACGGACCGGCTGCACGCGCGCGGCCCGATGGGGCTGGAGGAACTCACCACGACCAAATGGGTGGTGATGGGGGAAGGGCATGTGCGGGAGTGAGCGGTTTAGAGTAAAAAGTTAAAAGTTAAAAGTTAAAAGTTACAAGTTACAAGTTACAAGTCTCAGACGACCTGCGATGCGCGATTTGAAAGAAAATGGACAATGATTTCATTTGATCGGCATAAGAATTTTCTGGCGCTGGATTTCGACGGGGTCGTCGCGGACAGCATCGCGGAGTGTCTGGTCGTCGGCCGCAATGCCTTCGTCCGGTACTCGGGATCGGGACGTCCCGTCCGTTCCCTCGCGGAATTTCCGCCAGGTCAGGCCGCGGAGGCGCGAAGGCTGCGCGATTTCATCCGTTCGGGCGAGGATTATGTGTTCATCTTCCTCGCATTATCCGGGGATGCGGAGATCCGGACGCAGGACGGATTCGACGCGTTTAAGGCGTCCCGTTCTGATTTGAAGGAGAAATTCTTCCGGCTGTTTTACGAAGTCCGCACGCAGCTTTCCGCCGGGAATCCCGAAGCCTGGGCCGCGCTCAATCCCCTGTTTCCGGGCATGAAGGATTATCTGGCCTCCTACGCGCCGAAGGACAGGCTGTTCATCGTCACCACGAAGAAGACCGGATTCGTGCAGCGGATACTGGATTACAACCGGATCGCGTTCGATCCCGGAAACCTGTTTCATGCGGACGAAGAACATCCCAAACGGACGATTCTCGAGACCCTCGCCAAGGCGCGGGATGCAGATCCCTCCTGTTTTTTCCTCATCGACGACCAGGTGGACACCCTCCTCAGGGCCCGGCCCGCGGGAGTCCGCTGCCTGCTGGCGGATTGGGGATACAACAATCCCGCACAGAAAGCGCACGCGCGGGAAGCGGAGATTCCGGTAATCACACTGGCGGATTTTCTGCGGCGTTTCTGATCCGATTTTCTTTTTGCGATTTCTTTCAGAATCCCTTACATTCTTTCAACCCATTCCCAAACCTGAGAGACCATGATGTCCCGTTCCAAAAAAAGGCCCCGGATCACCCTGACGCAGAACGGCGCCCTGAAGGTCCACGACCTTGAGACATTCGTGGATGCGGAAGGCCGCCCGCTGCCGGTGAAACCCGTGACCCTGCTCTGCCGCTGCGGCGCGTCCCGGAACAAGCCGTACTGCGACGGCACGCATGCGAAAATCGGATTCAACGGCGGGAAGAAGCCGGGCGGTAAACCGGATCGCGTGGTCGAATACAAGGGCAAGGAAATCACCATCGGAGACAACCGCGCCGTGTGTTCGCGGGACGGATCCTGCTACCGGGGATCCCCCACGGTATTCATTCCGTCGAAATTCAAATGGATCAAGCCGGACGCCGCGCCCAAAGAGGAGATCATCCGAACGGTCCGGCAATGCCCGTCCGGCTCACTGAGCTACCGGATCGGTGGTGTCTGGTACAAAGACTGGGATTCCGAACCGATGATCAAGGTGGCGAAGAACGGTCCGCTGGAGGTGAAGGGATTCATCGAACTCGAAGACGACATGGGCTCGCGCCCAGAGTCCGCGGAACATTATACGCTGTGCCGGTGCGGCGGGTCGAAGAATATGCCGTTCTGCGACGCCTCACACAAGACGAACGGGTTCGAGGATGAATCATAGCGGCTGTAAAAAATGGGGAACGGGGATCCAGAGACATTGTGTGGGTGTGGGCAGATTTTTTGACGGTTGCTGTGAGTGACTTTGAATTCCGAACCCGAGAAGATCGCAGTTTGTTGATTGTGGTCGGGAGTACAACTCCCTCCCGGCGCAGCCATAATGTCAGTTTATTGATCGGGGCGGGAGTCTCATTCCCTCCCGACGTTTGTTACTCGAATCTAAGTCGATCCGTCACCAGGGAATTCCGATTCCGATTTGCCTCAGTTTCTCCTCGAATTCCAGCCGTTCGTAATGCAGCCTGAGGGTCCCGTCCTCCCCCCGTTTCAGCCAGCCCAGTGTCTCTGCAGTCCCGGCCGCCGCGGCTTTTCCGCCCTCGACCAGCGTGCGGATGATCTGCTGTTCCGCCGGAGAGAGCGAGACGGCGTTCATCCAGTAATCCTGAAAGGCCTCCCATGTCACCGGGCACCAGCGGGCGAGAAGTTCGCGGCCGATCACCTGTGCATATTCCCGGATCTCGATCTGGGCGGTCCGGTCCATCCGCAGCCGGAGAAAATGGAGCAGATTGTGCAGGTCGATCTTCCAGTACGCTTCCGTATAGGTCGACAGGGGCAGATCCTTGCGCGCCTGTTCGCGGGCCACGCCGAGGCCGATTCGTTCCTCATAGATCCCGCGCGCCCGGTGATGGATCAAGGCTTCCTGTTCGGAGAGATGCTTCCCCTGCGACGCATCCAAGTATCCCTCACTGCCCTGCCGGTTGCTGACGGCCTGGAGGCGCCAGGCATCCGGCCGGGTGGTCTGCGTGGCGTCGATGGCTTCCGAGTACCGGGTGGAGTATTCGTTCACGCTGGCCGTGCGGTGACGGATCCACTGCCGCCAGCAGTCCATGGGCACACGGACATGCAGTTTGATTTCGCACATCTCGAAGGGGGAGGTGTGGCGGTGGCGGAGAAGATAGCGGATCAGCGTCCGGTCTTCCCGCACCTTCTTCGTGCCCTTGCCGTACGACACGCGTGCCGCCTGTACGATGGATTCGTCCGCTCCCATGTAATCCACGACGCGGACGAACCCGTCGTCCAGCACCCGAAAAGGCTTGCCGAGAATTTCGTCCAGCGCAGTCACGCGGATGCTGTCGATCCGCTCGAATTTGTTTTCCACGGGGGCTCCTTTTAGTTCGCATCCCTGAGAAAACAATATATAAAAATCCCGGACAAGACACAACCCGCAAACTCAGGGAAACCGATTCAAATTTAAACCGTTCAATTTTATTCGAAACCTGTGGGGTCACACGGTGAATTTCAAGAGATTCTGTTTCCTGTTCATGATCATGATATTCCCCGCCAGGGGAGAGGGAGACGATGTGATGCGTGTCCGAGCCGTTCCGTTCCCGGATGAAGGGGTCTGGATCAACACGACGCACCCCCTGACGCTCGATGGGCTCAGGGGGCATGTGGTGATTCTCGATTTTTGGACGTACTGCTGCATCAACTGCATCCATGTCCTGGAGGATTTGAAATTTCTGGAAGACAAATTCCGGGACAATCCCGTCATGGTGATCGGCGTGCATTCCCCGAAATTCGACAATGAGAAGGAACCGGACAACGTCCGGGCCGCCGTCGCCCGGTATGAAATCCGTCATCCCGTGGTCCTGGACAACCGGCACAGGCTGTGGCAGGCGTACGGCATCCGGGCGTGGCCGTCGTTCGTCGTGATCGATACGGAAGGACGGGTCATGGGCCGGGCGTCCGGCGAGGGGCAGCGGGAGACGCTCGACCGGGCCGTCCGGATCGCGCTCCGGGAAGGACGGGAGCGGGGGACCCTGGCGCGGGAGAAGGCCGTGATCCCCCCCGGGACGATGCCGGAGGCGCAGCTTTCATTCCCCGGGAAGCTGGATATCGACCCGCACACGCAAAGACTCTTCATCGGTAATTCGAACCGGAATCAGATCCTGGTCGTCCGGATGGAATCCGACACGTCCGGATACATCCTCCACACCCTCGGCAGCGGGGAGGCTGGATTCCGGGACGGACCCTTCGCCGGATCCGCCTTCCGCAAGCCCCAGGGCATCGCGTACCGGGACGGCGTCCTTTATGTCGCGGACACGGAGAACCATGCGATCCGGGCCGCGGATTTCGAAACGGAAACCGTCCGGACGATCGCGGGCGACGGCGGTCGGCGGTATCTTCCGCACCATGAAGGGGATCCGCTTTCCGTTTCCCTGAATTCACCCTGGGACCTGGCTGTCGATGAAGGGAACCTGTATATCGCGATGGCGGGCAATCATCAGATCTGGAGGCTGGATTTGAAGCGGAATGTGCTTTCATCCCTCATCGGGAACGGACGGGAGGATATCCTCGACGGGTCTTTCGAAGGCGCCATCCTCGCCCAGCCGAGCGGGCTCGCCCTGTCCGGCGGCTCTCTCTATTTCGCGGACAGCGAGGTGTCGGCCGTCCGGTCGGCGGATTTGTCCCAAAAGCGGGTCGTCACGCTCGCCGGCAGGGGTTTGTTCGATTTCGGGGAGGAAGACGGCCCGTTCCGCAGGGCGCGGTTCCAGCATCCCCTGGGCCTGGATTTCAATGACGGCTTCCTGTACGTGGCCGACACGTACAATCATGCCGTCCGCCGGATGGATCTGAAACGGGAAAGGATGGAGACGCTGATCGGGCGGACGGGAAAAAACCGCTGTACGATAGACGATTCAGACTGCGAAGTTTTGCCCCTCTTCGAGCCGAACGATGTGGTCCATTATGGGGGAAAACTCTACATCGCGGACACCAACAACCATCTGGTCCGCGTCTTCGACATCCGGAAGCGGATACTCGCCGACTTCCGCATCCGTGAGACCGGTCCCTGATCCGGAATCACGCATTCCGGTACGGCCCGGAAAAACGACGGAACCGGATGAGCGATTCCGGTGACGCGGCTTGTTTGCCTCCAATCATCCCTGGATGTCGAGATTGGTCAGCCCCAGCCCTACGGCGTGTTCCACGACCGCGGCATATTCCTCGCGCATGACCCTCCGGTTGATGGCGGGATAGCGGTCCGCCATGAAAACGGGACGGTACTGAGACATGATGTTCAGGTAGGTGTCCGGAGGCAGGTTTTCCGCGATCCAGGAAATCACCGCCTTCGAATTTTCGACATGGTTGGGCATGACCAGATGGCGGATCATCAGGCCGCGGCGCATCGGAACGGCCCGTTCGGGCCGGGCGATGCCGACCTGACGGTGCATCTCGAGGAAGGCGGCTTTCGTGATCTCCGGATAGGCGGATGCACCCGATGAATATTCGGCCGCCATTTCGGATTCCGCATATTTGAAATCCGGCAGGTAAATGTCCACGATTCCGTCCAGCAGCGTGAGCACATCCATGTTCTCCCAGCCGCAGGTGTTGTAGACCAGGGGCAGATTCAGTCCTTTTCCGGCGGCGCTGTCCAGGGCCAGCAGGATATGGGGCGCGTAATGGGTCGGGGTCACCACGTTGATGTTATGGCAGCCTCTTTTCTGCAAATCGAGCATCATGCGCGAAAGCATTTCGATGGAGGTTTTCCGGCCGGCGCCGTGATGGCTGGTGTCCCAGTTGATGCAGAACACGCAGCGGAGCGCGCAATGCGAGAAGAAGATGGTGCCGGACCCACCGCTCCTCACCAGCGGGCGTTCCTCGCCGAAATGAGGATGGTGGGAGGCGATAATCAGATCCGAGGACGCGCCGCAGAAACCGGCCTCTCCGTCCAGACGGCGGGCGCCGCACTCGCGCGGGCAGAGATTGCATCCGTCCATCCGTTTCCAGAGCGTTTCTCCCCGTTTCTTCATCTCTCCCGAACGGTGCGCCGCCAGATAGGCCGGTTCGAAAGCAGGCCGTATTGCCGAGAACACCGGAGTGGTGATCGCATGGACTGCAGTCATCCCGACCGCATGGCAGAATTGGCGTCTTTTCATAAGCATGGCTCACCTCGCAATCATGAATACATTTCAAAGGAAGTTAGGGAAGTCAGATTTGAAAGTCAATAAGCGAAACACGGGTCGTTGGGTTCGGATTAAATGTTTTTAACGGGTTGCGGCGTATCACACAAGCAGGCAACGGGATTTTTGGGGATTTCACACAACAGGGTAATGCCATTCACGGACCATCGCGTGCAAGATGGGATGGCATTTTATTTGCACGGAAGGTTATTCCAAATCATAGTGAAGTCGCCTCACGTGACATCGCATGAATTCTGAGGAGTGTATGCGCAAACCGTTTTCATTCAGAACGGCTTTCCACGTCAATTTGAAATCCATTCGCTTTCAGTTTGGAAGGTTCAGAAACAGTAAAACCTGAATCGATTGCTCCGCCAGTGAGCGCGGTAACTTGAAAAATCTGAGAACACCCGACTACGGAGAATCACTCCCGAGGGAATCGAACGTGAACCGGTAGATGAGGATAGAAATCGAGGTTGCTGAATGCCGGATGATGCCATGAAAGACAAAAATGTGTTTTCCCAGCTGATTTGTTTCAAGCTCGCTGAAGAAGAATTCGGTATCGACATCCTGAAGGTCAAGGAGATTGTCCCGCTCCAGGTCATCACGCATCTGCCGCAAACGCCTGAAAGCGTGGCCGGAGTTATCAACCTGCGCGGTGAAATCATTCCCGTGATCGATTTGAGATTGAAATTCGGGATCGATCAAATTAAAATGACCGACAAGACACGGATTATCGTCGTATCCATCAAAGACAGATGGGTGGGAATTGTCGTGGATCGGGTTGAACGGGTGGCTCGCATAAAGGATGAGCAGTTCGAACCGCCTCCGGATATCGGAGTCGGGGAAATTCAGGATTATGTCATCCACCTCGCAAAGCTCGAACAATCTCTCGTGATCGTGATCGATATCGAAAAAATACTCACCGAGGAAGAAATCCTTCATATCGAAGATGTCCGCAAGATGAAAGAGTCCCTGGATCAACAAGAAAGCCGCGAAGAAGCGTGTCGGAAAGAAACCGATTCCTCGCGGAATAAAGAAAAAAGAAAAGTCGTATCCGCGGATTCAAGGGCAAAGAGGCCGATCCGGAAAAGTAAACCATAAACGGTTTGATTAATCCGTCAGTATTCAAGATTGAATAAATTGGAGCAGATTATGTTGAAATTGTCATCCATCAAGGGTCAGGTTGTCCTGTTGATCACCGGAATCGCATTACTGTTCTGTGTGTTTGTCGCCGTCACACCGAATCAGATTCGGAAATTCGGGAACAGCATATTGACCGATGATATCGAATTCATCTCGAATCTGTTGGCCGAGAATCTGGCGTTGGGGATGCAGGCACGCGTGCTCGATGACGGAGCGACCCTGGATCAGACACTCGACCTGATCCGCGGTATCGGCCTGACCGGAAACCGGACAATCTCCAATATACTGGTTTTCGACGACCGGGGTGATCTCGTCACAGCGCTCGAGAAGGTATCCTCACAATCCTACAAAAGAGTGGATCAGCTGATTGTCGAGCCGGGGAAGAATCATATCGAAACCTGGATTCCCATGAACGACTCCTATGAGAATCGGATCGGGACCCTGAATATCATCTTCTCGAAGCAATTCCTGAATACGAAGTCGCGTGAGCTGGTCCTGACCTATCTGATCATCGGCGCCGTCATCATCATAGCGCTGTTCGCCGTCGGGATACCCATGGTCACGCGCGTAACCCGGCGCATTGAACATACCATGGTATTGATGCAGGAAATTGCCCAGGGCAAAGGGGATCTCACACGGAGGCTACCAGAAGGATCGCGGGACGAGGTCGAACGGCTGAACCGGTGGGTCAATGTGTTCATGGATAAGCTTCATGACATGGTAAAAAGTATCAAGATGAATACCGATCAGGTCAATCAGGGGGTCATGAAAATTTCTTCCGCCTCACAAGAGCTTGCAGCGGGGGCTGAGGAACAAAGCATGCAGGCCTCGGAGATCTCATCGAGTGTTCAGGAGATGACTGCTTCGATTGCGGAGAACGCACAAAATGCCGGACAGACCGCACGGATCAGCGAAGAGGCGACCGTCAAGGCCAAGCAGGGATCGGAGGCCATGCAGATGACGAGTCAGGGCATGGAAGACATCGTGAAAACCACCGAAGGACTCCGGGATGTTGTCAAGACACTGACAAGCCGTGCGGATCAGATTGAGGATATCATTCGTGTGATCGATAAGATTTCGGATCAGACGAATTTACTGGCCTTGAATGCAGCCGTGGAAGCGGCTCGTGCCGGAGACCAGGGTGCGGGGTTTGCCGTCGTCGCGGATGAAGTACGTAAACTCGCCGAGCGGACGACGGAAGCGACCAAAGAGATCGCCAAAACCATCGAAGCCATTCAGGAGGATACACGATCGGCATCGGAATCCATGAACCAAACGATTGTCACGGTTCAAAACGGGAGAGATTCCAGTCAGAAAACTCAAAAAGTTTTTGATGAAATTGTATTTACAGTGGCCCAGGCCATGGACATGATTCAGCAGATCGCGGCGGCGTCCGAAGAACAAAGCGCGGGTGCAGAGGAAATTTCAGGCAGTATGGATGCCATCAGCCATGTCACAAAACAAGCTGTGGAGAATACAGAGGTTGTTGCGAATGCCGCACGTGATCTGGATGCCCAGGTCAATTTATTAAGAGATCTGGTCGGAGAATTCAAATTAAGAGACAATTGACCGGAACCGGCACAGAAATGCAAACCGTTCAGGATTATGAGTTTCAGTTAATCAAAGGATTGATTTACAAGTCGACCGGAATTTTCCTGAAAGACCATAAGAAAACGATGGTCGCGAATCGTTTGCACAATCGCGTGAAATGTCTCGGTCTCAGAAGCTATAAACAGTATTATGATTACATTACCGCCGAACCGGGAGGCCGACAGGAATTATCACATTTTATCAACAGTCTGACGACAAATGAGACATTCTTCTTCCGGCATCACGAACAAATCGATTATTGCATTCGGCACATTATTCCTGAAAGGAGACAGAATGTGCCACACGATCAACCGATTCGCATCTGGAGTGCGGGATGTTCATCCGGAGAAGAGCCCTATTCGATCGCGATCATGCTGGATGACAAAGTATCCAAAACGGATTTGAGACGGATCGATCTCCTGGCGACGGATATCAATCAGGAGATGCTCGACCGGGCCTGTCAGGGTATTTACCATGCATATGCCTTGCACGACACACCGCATCTCTATATAAAGAAATATTTTCATCATGACAGAATGAATAACAACTATCAGATTGTCAGAGAGATCAGGAACCGGGTTCACTATTACAAACACAATCTCCTGACCCCGTTTCATAAAGGGAAATTTGATATGATTTTCTGCCGAAACGTTTTGATCTATTTTGACAAAGAGAGCAAGAATAAAGTCTTAAACCATTTTGTGAATCATTTGAAACCGAACGGATTTCTGATCCTGAGTTATTCTGAGAGTTTATTGACCATGCGATCGAATTTTACATATGTCCGGCCGTCCGTTTACCGGATTCACGGGGATAGTTGATGCAGGATTTTTTCAGCGAATACCGGATCACTTTTCTGGAAGAAACCCAGGAAAATCTGGAACGATTGAATGAGGATCTCATCGCATTCGAGAATGACCCCCGGGATGTCCGGATCATCGATGACATTTTCCGTTTGATCCACACCCTGAAGAGCTCTGCGGCTGCCGTGGGGATGGTTCCCCTGAGTGTTTTTGCCCATGAATTGGAGAATCTGATTCAGCAAGTCAAAAGCAATGCGATCGGGATCACGGAAGAGATCATTACTGTTCTTTTCTCCGCGTTTGATCAGATTCAATCCTGCATCAAACTTGCGTGGGACAACCGTGAACAAGAAGTCGATTTTCAGCAGCTCACGCGCAAGATACAAACGGATTATCATTTTGGGGACAAACCGATTAAAGAAAAGGAGGATCCCGGCGATCTTTTCATTGAATACAGATTATCCGACGATGAAAAGAAACAGATTCTCAAAGAAAAAGGAAAACCCTTTTGGGTCCATATCCGGATCGCCGCAATGGAGCCGATCAAGTGGCTTCGTGCCGAACTGATATTGAATCATATGGTAAAAATTGCCAAGGTTATCCATGTTTTTCCGGACAGGGCCAACTTTCAATCCAATCATTTCTCCGGCGCTTTTTCCGTTATCCTGACGTCGAGACTCGAATCGTCTGAAATTAAACGGAGCATCACCATCGATCTGATCGAGTCGATCCGTATTCAGCGGATCAGGCAGATCGATTCACCGATCCGGGTCTGTCGGGAACAAACGGAAACAGAAAAGCCCGCAACCCGTGATGCCGGACATCAGGCAGTAAAAGATTCAGTCGAAAAAAAGTTGAATACGGAAAACAGCATTCGGGTTTCTATCAAGAAATTGGATGAGCTGTTGCATCTGGTCGGCGAACTCGTCGTGACCAATTCCGGATACAGGTTATTCGAGAAACGGCTCGACGAGGTTATGACACGGGAGTCTCTGATCCATGACCTCAGCGGTTTGAACGACAAATTGGTCAAGATTTCGCAAGACATGCAACGCTGTGTTCTCAATACGCGCATGTTGCCGATCGAAACACTCTTTAACCAATACCGGCGCATCGTCAGGGATCTTTCGCGGCAGGAAAATAAAAACATCGAGCTGATGATTCAGGGCGGGGAGACCGAAGTCGACAAGAAAATCATCGACGGGCTGCATGAAGCCATCACTCATTTGATACGAAACGCAGTCGATCACGGCGTCGAAACCCGGGAAGAGCGTCTTCGGAATCACAAAAAGTCCATCGCGCAGATCGAATTGAGTGCCAGACAATCGGGTAATCATATTTTGATTACCATCAAAGACGACGGCCGCGGGATCGATCTTGAAAAGGTGAAAGAAAAGGCCATACAGAGCCGGTTTATTTCAGATGAAATCGGCCGGACGATCGGTGATAATGAATTACTCAACATTCTGTTCGAAACAGGGTTCAGTACTTCAGAGAAAGTGAGTTCGATATCCGGGCGGGGTGTCGGACTCGATGTGGTTCGCAATACATTGAACAGCATGAACGGTTCCGTGAATATTCAAACCAAAGCCGGACAAGGCACGGAGTTTATCATCATGCTTCCCCTGACCTTGACGATCACGACGGTTTTTGTCGTCGAATCGAACGGACAAAAATTCGGAATCCCGATCGGCGATATCCGGGAAGCCGTGAAAGTTTCCGCGACAGAAATTGAACATTTCAAATGTACAAACGTCCTGAATCTGAATGACAGAATCGTTCCGATCGCCGGTCTTTCAAATGTCTTCGAGAATGATCACAGGGATTATAAAGCCGGCAAACAGGGGTTGGTCCCCATCATTATCCTGTCTTATGCCGATAAAGAGGTCGGTCTCATTGTGGATCAAATCATCGGGAAACAGGAAGTCGTCCTGAAATCATTGGAAAAGAACTATAAATCCATACGGGGTCTGTCGGGTGCGGCGATTCTGGGAGACGGGAACATCATACTGGTCGTGGATACAATGAAGACGATACAGATCTTCAAAGAACAGAAAAGAATCAAAGACAGACAGATTTCGGAAATGATCAGATAAATCATAACCAGGGTGTTTGACGATGTTAGAATTAGAGACTACGCATCACGTTTATTCCGTGTCGGAATGCGCCGAGTTTGAAAACAAGATGAACCGGCTTTTTACAAATTCATTCCAGCGGGCGGTCGAATCATTATCGCAACTGCTTACGCGTGAAATGTTGATCACAAAAATCAGGATCGGGCGGACACAGGGTGATCTGTACATCAATCAACTCGAAGGACTGATCGAAGAAAACCATTTCTCCTCACTCATCAAAGTTCACAGTTATCTGGACACCTTCATCCTCCTGATTCTGCCCAAAGAAGAAGGGGAGCAGCTCTATCATATTCTGAACGGCCGCAATCAAGCCGACCGCTTTCCGGATCAGGACGAAGTGATCGACAGCATCGGAGAATTGAACAACATCGTCGGATTGACATTTGTCAATGCACTGGCCAATACACTGGGCAAGGCGATCAATGCCTCGGTGCCGGAAAATACATTCGATCTGTTGGGCGCCGTGCTCGAAAGCGTGGTTCTTCAAAAAGAACTGATCAACAGGGATATAGTCCGCGCGGAGGCCGAAATCACGGATGTTCAGGATCCGGATTTCAATGTTCGCCTTGTGATTCTGTCGGAACAGACCCGATTGATGGAAGTCTTGAGTCATCGTTAGGAGCATGATGGAACGGTTTGTTAAAATGAACGAGATCTTTATTTCAAAATCTTCCGAAGTCCTGAAGACAGTGGTGGGATCATGTATCGCACTTTGTTTATGGGACAACAACAACCGAATCGGCGGCATGGGGCATATCATGCTTCCGGAATCAAACGGTGACCGGACGGCGCCGCCGGGAAAATATGCCGATACCGCCGTAGCCGAGATGGTTTCCAAAATGGTCTTTCATGGAGGATGCCTCGATAACGTGGTGGCGATGTGCGTCGGCGGCGCGTCGATGTTTTCGAATCATTCCTCGAGAATTGAAACGGTCGGGATCAAGAATTATCGTATCGTCAAACGAGAGCTTGAACATTTTAAAATTCCTGTCATCACCGAATCGATCGGCGGAACCACGGGAAGAAAAATATCGATGAATTGCCGGGAAGGCATAGTCACAATTTCCATGCTTCTAAAGTCGGTGAAGAAACCCGGATGAAGTCGAACCGGAAAATCAGGGTCCTGATTGTGGATGATTCGATACTCGTTCGTCGGATCCTCGGAAGAATCATCGAAGAGTCGCCGGAATTCGAGCTGGCCGGAGAGGCGCCAGACGGAAGGTCGGCTCTGGATCTGATTCCAAAGACCAACCCCGATGTGATCACACTGGATCTCGAGATGCCTGAGATGGACGGCCTGACCGCCCTGGAACACATCATGACCGAATCGCCCACCCCGGTGATTGTCCTGAGCGCCTATTCGAAAGCGGGTGCCGACCACACGATCGCCGCGCTGGAACTGGGAGCGGTGGATTTTATCCCTAAACCCCATCCGGTTTATTCCAGGCCGCTGGAGGATGTGAAGGATGAATTGTTTTCCAAGTTGAGAACAGCCGCACAGGCCCGGGTGCGAAGAATCGATCCGGAATCAATCGGGACAGGAAAGAAGAAACCGGAGATACCCGTAAATCGAAAAAGCGTGATTCACGGCAATACAAAACGGGCGGCTGAAAAGGTCATTTCGATCGGTGTCTCGACGGGAGGACCCAAAGCCTTGAGGGCCATGATCCCGATGTTTCCGTCCGACCTGAATGCGTCGATACTCATCGTTCAGCACATGCCGGCCGGTTTTACCCGGGCATTGGCGGACCGCTTGAATGATATCTCGCGTATCGAAGTCCGGGAGGCGGAAAACAATGACAGATTGCTTGCGGGACGGGTTTATATCGCACGGGGCGATTATCATCTGATCGTTGAAATAAACGGCCGATCCCATCTGACTCAATTGACATACGGGGAAAAGAAACTGTCTTTCAGGCCCTCCATCGATGTGATGATGAAATCTACGGCGACCCATTTTCACGAAAACAATATCGGGGTCATCATGACCGGGATGTGCTCCGACGGTGTGGAAGGCGTTCGGAGTATCAAAAAGAATGGAGGCTATGTCATCGCTCAGGATCAAAAAACATCCACCGTCTTTGGAATGAACAAACTGGCCATTCAGGCGGGCGTCGTGAATCGTATCGTGCCCCTAGACCGGATTGTGCCGGCTGTCCTGGATTTAATCTGAGGGAATGACGGAAAGGGAATACGATGGGTTTGAGTCAACTGGATGTCGGGTTCATTAACGTCTTCCTACAGTCGGTTGAATCGACTTTTAACAAGGCGTTTCATTGTGAGGTGACGCGCGGACAAGTCCGGGTCGGGAAAACCCAGTCGCCGGAATATGAGATCGCCGTCATCACGGGAGTGCTGGGGCGAGATCATACGGGTGTCATCGGTTACAGTATGAAGGAGATGACGGCCAAACGGTTGATTGATTATCTGGATCCGACATTCAATTCTGCAAACGAGAGTCAGGATGCGTTTTGCGAGGGACTCGGGGAAATCATCAATATCATATCGGGGAATTCGATGACTTTTTTTTCAAAGAACGAGATTTCGCTTGATATCACGACACCGTCCGTTGTCACCGGAGATTCGTTCAAACTTTTCTTTTTGAATCAAACCACGTTGTTTTCCGACATGCTGACTCCCTTCGGGATGATGGAAATCAGCATCGCGATAAAAAAATTGAAGTAATGGAAAAATGATCCATAAAAAGAAGGAGAAGGCTACATGTTCAAGGTATTAATCGTTGATGATGCCAAATTAATGCGAAACATCATTAAGAATACCATTTTGGAAAATTTTAAAAACGTGAATGTTATTGAAGCAAAAGACGGGATGGAAGCCATCGATATTTATCGGTCGGAGAAACCGGATCTCGTGACCATGGATATCACGATGGAACAGAAAAACGGTGTTGATTCGGCAAAAGAAATATACAAAATCAACAAGAAGGCCAAGATTGTCATGGTGACTTCACTGGGCCAGGAGAAGATACTCCAGGAATGCCTGAAGATGGGTGTCAGCGATTATATCGTCAAACCCTTTACCAAAGAGCGGATCGTCACGATGCTCTCGAATTCCCTGAATGTCCGTCGATCGAAAGAAAGCCGTCAAATTCAGTTGGACGAAAGGAATTCATAGAGTCA
>DSAP01000087.1 GCA_011046415.1 bacterium
CCTGCGGATCGGAGACCAATAAAGGATTTTTAGGAGCATCTGGTGGAACAGCAAGCTACACCGCCAATTTCTTCGACACCGAGACCTCCGGCCAGGCTACGAGCCCGGGCGCCACGGGTTGGGCCACGGCCCAGATGAAGAACCACGACAACTTCATCGATGCGGGCTGGGATTTCGAACTGGAAACGGAAAACGGCACGGACAATCACTGGGACATGGATTATACCGAAGTCATCAACGACGGGTACCCCTTCCTCTCGTGGGAGAACGGCGACGACATCTCCCTGCCCGTGGAGCTGACCCTGTTCGCCGCCCGCGTCGAGGGGCGATCCGTGGTCCTCGAATGGGTGACCGAGAGCGAGGTGGACAACCTCGGCTTTATCCTCGAACGCTCAGAAAACGGCGGGGACTGGATCTCGATCGCCTCGTACCGTACCCACGACGCGCTGAGGGGACAGGGCAACACCTCGGCCCGCACCGAATACCGCTTTGCGGACCACACCGTGGAACCGGGAACGACTTACCGTTACCGCCTGTCCGACGTGAGCACCCGGGGCGAGATCACGCGCCACGCGCCGCTCTCCATCACGATGGACGCCCCGCCCGACGCCACGGTCATGGAGAACGCCTATCCCAACCCCTTCAACCCCCAAACCTACATCGCCTATCATCTGGCCGAGGACTCGGACGTGACCCTCACCGTGTTCGACCTGCGGGGCCGCCGGGTCAGGACGCTTCACGCCGGGAATCAGCGCGCCGGGAGTTATCACGTCTACTGGCACGGCGCGGACGACGCGGGAATGCGGGTTTCGAGCGGGGGGTATCTCATCCGCATGCAGGCCGGAACCGTGACGCAGATCCAGAAGGTCCTCTTCATGAAATAGAAAACCGGAAAAGGGGGGCGAATGCCCCCCTTTTTTCGTGTCTTTCGTGGGAGTCTTTTGCCTTCTCTTCCCCCGCCGCTCTTTTTCTATACAGATTTTTTTCGTGTTTTCCGTGTTTTTCGTGGGAGTTTTTCCTTCTCTCCCCCCGGCACCCCATAAAATCCTGACGGATTAACTCCCTCCAATCTGATTTCAGGAAATCGGATCCGCTATCCTTCAATCACCGCTTGCTTTTTTCCCCGCAAATCTCGATATTTTCCGGGTCTGTTCTTTGAAATCATCCCCGGGAATCCGGAAATAAAAAAGCCCTCCGTGAGGGAGGGCTTCGAAAGCCGAAAAAGGAAGGAACGGTTATTTCAGCTTTTTCAGCATTTCCTGCGCCTCTTGCTTGAAGGCGTCGTCCTTTTCCTCCACGGAGGGCAGGGCGAGGACCTTTTCGAGCGGTTCGCGCATCAGCTCCTTCCTGCCCATGAATTCGTAGGTGCGCGCCAGCTCGAGATGATGCTCGATGTGATAGGGATTGATCTCGATCGCCTTCTGAAACATCTCCACGGCTTCTTCGTTCGATCCCGGAGGCACGCCGCCGTACATCACCTTGGCCGCGGCCCTGAGCACCCAGCTCAGGTTGGCCAGATTCTGATGCCAGCGTCCGAGCACATGATACGCCCGGTCGGCTTCGGGATTCAGCGCGACGGCCTGGTCCGCGGAAACCTTGATTTCCTTGGACAGGTTGATTTTTTCCCTGCCTCCGCGGAACAGGGCGAGACGTCCGAGCGCGACCGCCCGGTAAAAATGGCCTTCCCAGCCGTCCGGATTCACTTCGATCGCGCGTTCCGCGAGGGCTCTGGACCGGGCGAACAGTTCTTCCTTTTTGTCCTTCTCGTCCTCAGGCAGGGCGTTCGCCATTTCGGTCAACTCGTCCGCGGCGTTCCAGAGCGCCTCGTAATGGCCGGAATCCCGTTCGATCACTTTCAGGTAAGCCTCCGCCGCCCCGGCATGATCCCATACGGCTTTCAAGGAGTCTCCGAGTGCCAGTTGTTGTTCGATCGATTCCGCATGGAGAAGAAAGAAAGGGACACACAGCAATGCGGTCAGTACGGTTTTCTTCATGACGCCTCCTTCTGGGATGAATTTTCAGGGATGATGGTTATTTAGTAATATTATTTCAAATTCGCAAGACATTTATTGAAGGGAAGATTTTTTTGACATCCGCGAATCATAACAAGCTCATCGTCCGAGGGGCGCGGGAGCATAACCTGAAAAACATCCACGTAGAGATGCCGCGGGACAAACTCGTGGTCATCACGGGACTCTCCGGATCGGGCAAATCGTCCCTCGCCTTCGATACCATTTACGCCGAGGGGCAGCGGCGTTATGTGGAATCCCTGTCCGCGTACGCCCGGCAGTTTCTGGGGCTGATGGAAAAACCGGACGTGGACACGATCGAAGGACTGTCTCCCGCCATCTCGATCGAGCAGAAGACCACGGGAAAGAATCCCCGCTCCACCGTGGGAACCGTCACGGAAATCTACGATTATCTCCGCCTCCTTTTCGCGCGCATCGGCGTGCCGTTTTGTTATCAGTGCGGACGGAAAATCGAAAAACAGACCGTGGAACAGATCGTGGACGCCGTGCTCGCCCTGCCGGAGGAGACCCGGTTCCAAATCCTCGCCCCCCTGGTCCGGGGACGGAAAGGGGAGTACCGGGAGGTCTTCGAGCAGATCAAACGGGACGGCTTCCTCCGGGTGCGCGTGGATGGAACGGTCCTGGAACTCGACCGGACCCCGCAGCTGGATAAAAATAAAAAGCACGATATCTCGGTGGTCGTGGACCGGCTCGTCGTCGCTCCCGGGATCGGCTCCCGCCTGACGGATTCGCTCGAGACGGCGCTCCGCCTCGGCTCCGGCACCGTGCTGGTGGATGCGGAGGGCGCGGGGGAGACGCTCTACTCGGAGCATTTCGCCTGCGTCCATTGCGGCATCAGCTACGAGGAGCCCGCACCGCGGACCTTCTCGTTCAACTCGCCCTACGGCGCCTGCCCGGACTGCAACGGACTCGGCACCATCATGAAAGTAGACCCCCGTCTGGTCGTGCCTGATTTGGACCGCAGCCTGAACGACGGCGCGGTCACGGCCTGGGGGCAGTCTCGGGACGGCTGGTATTTCAACATGCTCCGGACCATCGCGAAGGAATACCGGTTTTCGCTCGACACGCCCTGGAATCGGCTGACGCCGGAACAGCAGCGGGTCGTCCTCTACGGCACCGGAGACCGGGAGCTGCGTTTCGAATACCAGTCCGCCAGCCGCAAGGCCCGGGGCGTGTTCATCCACAAATTCGAGGGGATCATCCGGAATCTGGAACGCCGGTACCGGCAGACGGAATCCCCGGGCATCCGGAACTGGATCGAGGGATTCATGAGCGTGCTTCCCTGCCCGGCCTGCGGGGGGGCGCGGCTGAAAAAGGAGAGCCTCGCGATCCGGGTGGCGGACCAAAACATCCATGACGTGACCCGCCTTTCCGTGAAACAGGCGGAGGATTTTTTCGAACATCTCTCTCTCGGCGAACGCGACCGGACCATCGCGCGCCAGATCCTGACGGAAATCCGCGCGCGGCTGCGCTTTTTGAAGAACGTGGGGCTGGATTATCTGACGCTGGACCGGGCCTCGGGAACCCTCTCGGGCGGGGAGGCCCAGCGGATCCGGCTGGCCACCCAGATCGGATCCCAGCTCGTGGGAGTCCTGTACATCCTGGACGAACCATCCATCGGGCTGCATCAGCGGGACAACAACCGCCTGATCGAGACCCTGATCACGCTCCGGGACCTGGGCAACACCGTACTCGTGGTCGAACACGACCGCGACACGATTCTGGCGGCAGATCATGTGATCGATCTCGGACCGGGCGCCGGGGAGCACGGCGGCCATGTGGTCTGCGCCGGGACCGCCGCCGACATGATCGCCTGTCCCGAATCGGTCACGGGACAGTATCTGTCGGGGAAGAAACACATCGCCCTGCCGGACAGACGCCGGACGCCGCAGGATCGTTCCCTGATCCTGCGGGGCGCGTCGGGCAACAACCTGAAAACGGTGGATGTCCGGTTTCCCCTGGGCGTCTTCATCTGCGTGACCGGGGTCTCCGGATCCGGCAAATCCACGCTCGTGAACGAAACCCTGTATCCCGTACTCATGCGCCAGTTCTACCAGAGCCGGACGACCCCCCTGGCCCATGACCGGCTGGAGGGCATCGAACACATCGACAAGGTCATCGACATCGACCAGTCGCCCATCGGCCGGACGCCCCGGTCCAACCCGGCGACGTATACCGGCGTGTTCACGCACATCCGCCAGCTCTTCACCCAGCTCCCGGAGGCCAAGATCCGCGGCTATCAGCCGGGACGGTTCAGCTTCAACGTCAGGGGCGGGCGCTGCGAGGCCTGCGAGGGCGACGGCATCCTGAAAATCGAGATGCATTTTCTGCCGGACGTGTATGTGCCCTGCGAAGTCTGCAAGGGCAAGCGGTACAACCGGGAGACGCTGGAGGTCCGGTACCGCGGTAAGTCCATCGCGGACGTCCTGGACATGACGGCGGAGGAGGCGCTGAATTTCTTCGACCGGATCCCCCCCATCCGCCGCAAACTCCAGACGCTGCACGACGTGGGTCTGGGATACATCCGGCTGGGTCAGCAGGCCACGACCCTCTCCGGCGGCGAGGCCCAGCGGGTCAAACTCGCGACGGAGCTGTCCAAGGTCGCGACGGGCAGGACTCTGTATATTCTGGATGAGCCGACCACCGGCCTCCATTTCGCGGACATCCAGATGCTGCTCGATGTGCTCAACCGGCTGGTGGACCGGGGCAATACCGTGCTCGTGATCGAGCACAACCCGGATGTGATCAAGACGGCGGACTGGATCATCGACCTCGGCCCGGAGGGCGGAGACGGCGGCGGCCGGATCATCGTCGAGGGCACCCCGGAAGAGGTGTCCACCGTGGCGGAATCCTATACCGGGCAGTTCTTGAAAAAAGAGTTGGATATTTGAAGTGTGTCTTTTATTTTAATGTATACTTGAAATTATATTCCGAGGTGAAAAATGTTCATCTCAAGAATAATCCTGAAAAACTGGAAAAACTTTAAAGAACTCAATATTGATTTGAAGCATCGTGTTATCATCGTGGGACCGAATGCTTCTGGAAAATCCAATTTGTTGGATGCGATACGGTTTTTACGGGATATTACCAAATCAGGCGGTGGTCTGCAAAAAGCAGTTGAACTTCACGGCGGAGTTTCAAAAATAAGATGTCTATCTGCAAGAACCCACTCAGATATTGTTATTGGTATTGATCTGTCGGAGGATAATACAAACAAATTACTTTGGAAATATGAATTGTGTTTTAATCAGGTAGGTGGTGGTGTCAGAGAATTTAGGCCTCGTGTAAAATATGAGAAAGTGTATTCTGAGAAAAAAGGAATAGAAATTTTAACTCGGCCTAATCCGGATGACATAAAAGACGAAGTATTATTGGAGTACACACATCTTCAACAGCCAACGACCAATTCTGATTTTCGCGAAATTGCCGATTTTCTAAATGGTATTCAATATTTACACATTATCCCTTATTTAGTAAAGAATTCAAGACAAATCGTATTACCAGAAAGCGAAGATTATTTTGGGAAAAACTTCATCGAAAGAATGACAAAAGTTAATTCGAACACCCGGAAGAGTTTCTTGAAAAAAATCGAGAGCGCTTTACAATATGCCGTACCCCAATTTAGGAATCTAAGAATAGAAAATGACGATATGGGCATTCCGCATCTGCAAGTCAGCTACAAGCATTGGAGAGGCCAAGATGCCAAACAGTGGGAAGATCAGTTTTCAGATGGTACGCTACGGCTCATGGGATTGCTTTGGGCGTTGCTCGATGGCAAACAACCGGTCCTGCTGGAAGAACCAGAATTATCACTTCATAGTGCAATCGTGCGTAAACTGCCAGAAATAATTGCACAGACACAGAAAAAGAGAACGGGGATTCGGCAGGTTTTTCTTTCGACGCACAGTTACGAACTGTTAGATAATCATAGCATTCAAGCAGAAGAAGTCGTCCTTCTCAAACCGACCCATGAGGGAACAGAGGCCAAACTATCCATCTCTGACGAAGAAATCAAAACACTATTAGAAACGGGTATGACAATCGCAGAAGCCGCACTCCCGGCAACACGACCTCCTGAAATTGATAAGTTACATCAACTTTCTCTTGCTTTCGGAGACGGGTGATGGATTGTAATTTGGTGTTTGAAGATGAAATACATCTTAATATATTAAAAAAAATCCTCGCCGAGACACAACCCCATGTAACCATCAATCGAATTCATCAAAGCGGTAGTCGTTTTTATATTGGAAAGAAATTATTTGCATTTAATCGGGCTTCTTTGATAAAACCACACATTGTTTTGGCCGATTTGGATAGAATCCCCTGCGTCAGAATATTGAAACAGAAATGGATAACTTTCGAACAAAGCGAACGCCTTTTCTTTCAGGTTGCGGTCAGAGAGGGAGAGGCTTGGTTGCTCGCCGACCATAAATCGATGTCTACATTTCTAGGCATCTCTCTGAACCTATTACGAAAAGAAGTCAGGCAAGTTGAAAATATATATGATCCTAAACTGTTGCTCGTAAATTTAGCCCGTCGGTCAAAACGACGGCAAATTAGAGATGGGCTTGTGCCGAAAGGTTCGGCAAAAATTGGCGATTTACATAACACTCTCTTAAGTGAATATATACAGAAACAATGGGAGATTGAGCAAGCTCGCATCCATTCGTCAAGCCTCAATCGATTCTTAGACAAATTACAAGTATTCTTCACGTCCCTTGAAAGACGATAATTCTATGTTTACGTCGGGAATCTGAATCCTTACCGCCTATTCCAGATAAGGACACCCACATGCCCCTCTATGACATTCTCTTCGACGCACCCGTTTCGGACTGGCTGAAATTCGCGGGATTCTTTCTCGGCATCTTCCTCTTCATTTTTATCGCCGAAAAGACCCGCGCCGCCCTGGGATGGCACGCCGAAGTCAACCGCAAGCTCGTTCATATCGGAACCGGCGTGCTCATCTTCACCTGCGCCTTCCTGTTCGAATCCAAAACCCCGTTGATCTGGATGGCCGTTCTGTTCATCGGAATCAATTTCCTGGGTGTCCGGACCGGGAGACTCAAGGGTATGCACGGCACGGCCAGGCATACGTATGGCACGGTATTTTATCCGCTCGCGTTCCTCGTCCTGGTTTTGACCTGCTGGGAAGGGCACAAGGTTATCCTCATGATGTCGATGCTCATCCTGGCCATTTCGGATGCCATGGCCGCGATCGTCGGAGAGAATCTGAAAAAACCCCACGAATTCATCCTGCTGAAAGACAAAAAATCGGCGGAAGGCTCCGCCGTCATGTTTGCAACGACCCTGCTCCTCTTCCTCGCCGTGTTGCCCCGCATCGCGTATCTGGACAATCTGACCTTCCCGTGGTGGCGCGCGTTATGGATCGGCCTGATCACCGCCGCGGTCGCGACGGCTTTCGAAGCCCTTTCCTCGGCCGGTTCGGACAACCTGACCGCGCCGCTCGGTGCGGCCTACATGATGTATCTCATGATCGGCCGGCCGATCGGCTTCAACATCCAGGTCACGCTGGGGTTTTTTCTCGCGCTGACCGTGGCCGTGCTCTCGGTCCGGGCGAAATTCCTCTCCCCGAGCGGCGGCGTGATGACTTTTTTGCTGGGGACGCTCATTTTCGGCGCCGGCGGGGTGGCCTGGACAGCGCCCATCCTGGTCTTCTTCTTTTCTTCAAGCCTGCTCTCGAAGCTCGGAAAACGGAACAAATCCCGATTCCAGCACCTCTATGAAAAGACCGGTACAAGGGACGCCGGGCAGGTGCTGGCCAACGGCGGCATCGCGGGATTGATGGTGATCCTGAACAGCTTCTGGAACCATCCGTTCTGGTACGCCCTCTATCTCGGAGCCGTGGCCGCCGTGAACGCCGACACCTGGGCTACGGAAATCGGCGTCTTCTCCCGTTTCAAGCCCCGTTCCGTCCGGACGTTCCGAATCGTGCCGCACGGCACATCCGGGGGGATCACGCCGCTCGGTACATTCGCAAGCCTGTGCGGATCCGCACTCATCGTCGTGAGCGGATGGCTCACGGCGCCCGGGGAGTTCGGGGTTATGCCCCGTGCCGCATGGTTCTGGATCATCATCGCCGCCGGCCTCGCCGCGAGCCTGGCGGACAGCCTGCTCGGCGCAACCATTCAGGCCCAGTACCGCTGCGTCCGGTGTCAAAAAATCACGGAGAAACCGATTCATTGCGGCGGGAAGACCGCGCTGGTCAACGGCTGTTCCCGGGTCAACAACGACTCCGTCAATTTGATCAGCTCCGCGGTCGGCGCGGGACTGGTGTGGCTGTTAATCAATGGGACGGTGCGATGAAAAGATCGCATCGCCGCGAGTCGCTTCGTCCCATACGGTCCGAAGCGACTCTTAAAATCGCCGTATCACGAATCCGATTTATCCCTTGACTATCGACCCGGATTTCTGTAATTTGAATCCGGTTCAGGGAAGGTAATCCGGGACAGGTTCATGACCGAAATCCGATATCAAGAGCTCGTGGTGACGTGTGAAGGGTGCCGGACGGTTCAGAAATTTCCGGTGCGGAGTTTCGCGGAGTGCGAACGGCTTTTCAGGGATTTCAAATGCCCCGGCGGGTGCGGTCGAAACATGTACAGTTTCTTTACGGTCGGCCGGCTTCAGAAAAAGGTCAGGACTTCGTCCGGATGACCCTCCAACGCCGGAGTAAAGGAACGCATCCTGTTGGATTGGAAAAGAATGGGGTGGAGCCGGCGCGGCCGGAATGGGTGTCGGTTGATTTTTACTCTTGACAAAGTGCGGATTTTTTTTAAATTATTGTGCGGCTGATTCTGACCGGCGTGTTGTTGATCCTTCTTTTGATTCTGACCGTTGCGGCCAGAGTGAAGGACAAAGCCCTCGCGAGGCGAAGAAGGCGCCTTTTCAGGCGGCTCAGACGCGAGAATACGGACAGGCGGGAATAGCTCAGTTGGTAGAGCATCACGTTGCCAACGTGAATGTCGCGGGTTCGAGTCCCGTTTCCCGCTCTCTTTTTTATGGCGGCGTAGCCAAGTGGCTAAGGCGGAGGTCTGCAAAACCTCTATTCAGCGGTTCGAATCCGCTCGCCGCCTCATCGATTCGACAATCGGCCGGGATGGCGGAATAGGTAGACGCAAGGGACTTAAAATCCCTCGGACAGCATATGTCCGTGCCGGTTCGATTCCGGCTCCCGGTACCAAGCCCGGATAAGAATATCGAAGGCCCACCAGAGGTGGGTTTTTTTGTGCCTCCGGTTTCCCTGAAAGGAGTTGCAGCCGTGTTTCGATCCGTCATCTTCGACATGGACGGCGTGATTTCAGACAGCGAACCGTTGCACCATGAGGCCGAACGCCGGTTGCTGGCCCCGTTCGGCGTTCATCTGTCCCGAGCGCAGCTCGAAAGTTATACCGGCATGGGGCTCTCCGCCATGCTGGAACGCTTCCGGTCCGAATTCGGTCTGGATGTCCCGGCCGCGACCCTCGCGGCGCGACACCATCAGGCCCTCGATGATCTTTTCAGGGAACGGGTTGAGCCCATCCCTCACGCGCTGGATTTGATCCGCAACTTCCACCGATCCGGCCTGATGCTGGCGGTCGGATCGAGTTCGGCCATGCGGCTGATACAACGGGTCCTTGAAAAATTCGAAATCGCGTCCTACTTTAATGCCGTCGTCAGCGGACAGGACGTCCCGAACGGCAAACCGCATCCGGACATTTTCCGGGAAGCCGCCCGGCGCCTCGGCGTCGGTCCCGGGGATTGCGTAGTGATCGAGGATTCCCGGAACGGCGTGACGGCCGCCGTGGCGGCGGGCATGGCCTGTATCGGATTCCGCAGCCCCAACAGCCCGAATCAGGATCTGTCGGCCGCGGACCGGATCGTACCGGACCTGTCCGAAATCACGGTGGAGTCGTTGCACACGTTGTTCTCAGCGAAGAGGAAATGAATGGATCTGAGCGAGCGGTTCGAAACCATTTTTGCCCATAAGCCGGCCATCCGCGCCGTGGCGCCAGGCCGTGTGAATCTGATCGGCGAACACACCGACTACAACGACGGATTCGTGTTGCCGATCGCGATCCAGTACGCGGTGACCGTGCTGGCCCGTCCACGGACGGACGGCAGGGTCCGCCTCTACTCGGTCGATTTCGGGGCGGAATCCGCCTTCGACACATCAAGGGAGATCCCCCGGGACGAGAAACAGCCCTGGAGCCATTACGAACGGGGCGTGTTCGCCGGATTCCTCAACCGCGGAATCACGCCCTGCGGCGCGGATATGCTCATCCACGGCGACGTGCCCATCGGCGCCGGACTCAGTTCGTCCGCGGCGGTCGAAATGGCGACCGCGGTCGCCGTCCGGGCGATGAACCACCTGGACCTCCCTCAGATCGAACTCGTCAAACTGGCCCAGGAAGCCGAAAACCGGTTCGTGGGCATGAACTGCGGGATCATGGACCAGTTCATTTCCGGGATGGGACAAGCCGGAAAAGCGCTGTTTCTCGATTGCCGCAGCCTCGATTATGAACGCGTGCCGTTCCCGGACGACGCCTTTTCCGTGGTCATCCTGAATACGAAGAAAAAACGCGAACTCACGGGGTCGGAATACAACGAGCGGCGCAGCCAGTGCGAGCAGGGCGTCCGGCTCCTCCGGGATAAATTACCCGGAATCCGGGCGTTGCGGGATGTCTCCGTTTCGGACTTCGAATCGCATGCGCACGGCCTGCCCGAACGGATCCGGGACCGGTGCAGCCACGTGGTCTTTGAAAACGACCGGGTCGGGTCCTTCGTCCGGGCGCTGAAGGAGAGGGACACACGGCGCATGGGCGAGTTGTTCCTGGCGAGCCATGAGAGTCTCCGCGACCTGTATGCGGTGAGCTGCCCCGAGCTGGATCTGATGGTTGAAATCGCGATGGACATCGATGGCGTGCTCGGAGCGCGCATGACCGGCGCGGGTTTCGGCGGATGCGCGATCGCCGTGGTGAAAAAGGGCCGGGAAAAAGCGCTCGAAGAAGCGGTTTTCTCAAGGTATCCCAAGGAAACAAACCTCCAGCCCGAAGTGTATGTGTCCCTCCCGTCGGACGGGGCGCGAGTCGAAATCCTGAGCGATTGATGTCCTTCCACGCAAACCCCGGACTCCGTCCGGGGTTTTTGATTTGGGGGTGGCGATGAACTGGACGGTTATTCCTGTCGCAAGGATCCTGGACGATGCGGCGTTCCGCTTCGCCTCGCCGGATCCCGCTAAAATCACACGTCTTACGGAATCCTTCCGGGAAAGCGGCATGCGGACGCCGGTTGTCGTCGAACGGAAAGGGGATGGTTTCCGGCTCCTCGCCGGGTTCAGCCGCCTCGATGCGGCCCGCGAGGCGGGGCTCGGCGCCGTCCCCGCCCAGATCGCGGTTTCGGGAAAAAATCTCTCCGGACCCTTTTACGCCGCCCTGCTCGAACACCGGTCCCTTGCAAGCTTTCGTCTCTTCGAAAAGGCGCGCATCCTTCACATCCTGGGACGGCTGAATCCGGATCCGGCCCTGCGGGCGCGGTTCCTGCGCCTCCTCGAATTGCCCCAAAAACCGGATCTGCTCGACGCCATGGGCCGGCTGCTCACCCTCTCCCCGCCCCTCGTGTCCTGGCTGGAACCATTCGACGTCTCCCTGAAACAGGCCTCGGTGTTTCTCGATTTCCGCCGTTCGGATCAGGAAGAGCTGGCGATCCTCGCGGAACGCCTCCGCATCCGGCCCGTGGAACTGATCGAGATCGCGGTGCCGCTCCATGAAATCGCGCGACGGGACGGCGTGCCGGTCCGGATGATTCTCGAGGAAACCGGCCCGAAGAATCCGGCCGGGCCGGAGGAGAGGCGGCCCGAGACGGTCACGGAAATCCGGCGGCGGATTTCGGAGCGGCGATTTCCGCGATGGTCCGAAATCCGGTCCCGGATCGAGGCGGGCGAGAAGGCACTCCGCCTGCCCGCGAATGTCCGGCTCAGCCGGGACCGGACGCTCGAAAAACCCGGCCTCGAGTTACAGGCATCCCTCAATGCGGTCGACGATGTCCGCGAATTGATCCGGGTTCTGGAGGACGGAATCCGTTCGGAATCATTTCACAAGCTGTTCGATCTGGTCGGGTAAGGGGCGAATGTCCGGGCATCTCATCCAAAAGATCGTGATCGATCCGGCGGTGGAAGAAACGCCTCTGGTCCGGCGCATTTTGGCGGAAAAGGGAAACCTCCCCGTTGAATCGCGAGCCTGGACCAGCACGGACTGGGCGGACATTCCCCTGCATCTGGGCAAAAGAATCCTTTACGTCACCGGGCGGCCAGGCGGCCTGGTCAAGCCCTGCCCCGCGACGAATCCGCCGTATCTGTGCTGCCGGTACATCACGATACATGCGATGACACAGTGCCCGTTCGACTGCACCTACTGCGTGCTTCAGGGATATCTCGAACGGCCGGTGATCACGCTGTTTGCGGATCCGAAACCGATTTTCAAAGAAATCGACGCGCTCCGGCGCGCGAAACCCGGCCGGTTCTTCCGCTTCGGAACGGGCGAGCTGGCAGACAGCCTGGCGCTGGATGATATGACCGGGCTTTCGGAGGATTACCTCCGGTTTTTCAGGAACCGCAGGAACGCGCTCATCGAGCTGAAGACCAAGTCGGTCCGGATTGAAAACCTGCCGGATCCCGCACCGCGGAATGCCGTGATCTCCTGGTCGGTCAATCCGCAGTCCGTGATCGCGAGAGAGGAACTCCGCGCCCCCTCCCTCGCCGACCGTCTCGACGCCGCCAAACGGTGTCGGGATGCCGGATATCTGATCGGATTCCATTTCGATCCCGTCCTGCTGATGGAGGACGGGGAGGCGCGGTACCGGGAAGTCGTCCGGCAGATTTTTTCCCGGATCGACCCGGGCCGGATCGCGTGGATCAGCCTGGGCAGCCTGCGGTTTCCCGCGGAATACAGGAAGATCATGCAAAAACGTTTTCCCCATGCTCGGATTTTGGACGGCGAGATGATCCGAGGACTGGACGGCAAGATGCGATATCTCAGACCGCTCCGCGTCGAGATGTACCGGAAGATATACGGATGGATCCGGGACGCCGCGCCGGACGTGTTCGTCTATTTCTGCATGGAATCTCCGGCCGTGTGGAACGCGGTGACCGGGGGCCATCCGGAATCGAACGCGGAACTGGACTTCCGGTTTGCGCGGAGCCTGTGGGAACGGTTCGGGAGGGAAATCCGGATGGATGAACCGCGGAGAGACGCGTATAGGGCCTCCTGAATCCATCGCCGAACCTCAATCGTCCGGCCTGTCATATGGATTCATAAAATTTTATTTTCTTTGACGCTTCCTGTCATGCCGAAAGATGGATTACAGGGGGATCGTAACGCCGCCCGTGTTTGGACGATCTTTCGGCTCATCATTTCCCCCCTTTTCCACCAGTCATTGCAGATGCCCGCTTTGTGATATGCTTCCAGGCGTTTCTTGATTTCCGGCTCCAGCGGCCGGGGATCGGCGTCCGCATAGTCCGTCCCGGCCAGGGGAAGGAAATAATGGACGTGTATGCGGACAGGAAACCGGCGGCCGAGACGCTTCATCCAGTCCAGGGTTTCCCTCCGGTCTTCGGGTGTCTCGTCGGGAAAACCGAGGATGATGTCTATCTGGGGTTTGAATCCGGCCTCGTGGATATAGGCGGCCGCCCGGTCGATCCGGTCCCGCGTGTGACCCCGACGGATTCTCCGGATCAACGGTTCGGAACCGGTCTGTCCGCCGAGGGTGATCTTCCGGTTCGAACACCATTTTTTGATCACGACGAGCATTTCCGGAGTCACGGTCTCGGGCCGGATCTCGGTCGGAAAGACGCCGTACTCCAGGTGCCGGATCCCGGCCTCCTTGGCCGTCCTCAGCAGCATCTCGATGCGTTCGGGGCGGACGTCCCCGGGGCGTTCCGCCCCGTATTCGAAGCCGCTGGGGCAGATGAACCCGGCGCGGAAGAGCAGGTCGCGGGTTTTCAGCATCTCCATATATTCCCGGACGGATGCGGGGGAGCGGTGCCGGGGTTTCTCCGAGCCGGTCTGGCAGAACCGGCAGCGGTAGAAACAGCCGCGTGTGATTTCGAGGGGCGGGACCAGATCCGCGAGCGGGGATATCGGACGGCTTTCATCGAGCGGGAATGGCGTCTCCGGCTTGTAAATTTGGCCTGTAACGGCCGCACCTTTCTCGAGAAAGTCCCCGCAGAGACGCGGAAAAATCTCTTCGCCCTCGCCCGCGGCGACCACGTCGAATCCCATCCGGAAGGCCGATTCCGGATCTCCGGTCGGATGCGGCCCTCCCGCGACCCAGACCGTGCGGCCGGATCCGGCCTGTTTCACGCGGCGGACTTCCTCCCACACCTCGGCCGTATGCGGGGTCATGAAGCCGTAGGCGATCAGTGCGGGTGTGTGATCCCGGAGGGCGCGCTCCAGTTCCGGCCTGTTGTTTACGATACCCGGCGTGATGTCCCGGGTGATTCCGGACCTTTCGAGCGCCGCGAGCAATACCGGGAGGGTGAACCGGTTGGACACGGTCTGGCGGAACAGGATCCGTGTTTTTCTGGATTCGCGGGATTGCATGATTCAATATAATCAATCCCGCCCCTCTGTCCAAGACCGGCCGTACTGGCCGGTATCGGCTTGAGCCGCGAAAACAGGCGGATTAAAAAAATTGACGTCAAACCTCTTCCCTCCTCCCGCTCCGGGCGAATCCCAATAAATCTAAAAACAATCGAAAATCCGCCATTATTTCGATTTTTTAAGAATATTTATTGCTTTTTTATCGATTTTATTCTATATTTAAACCCGTCGTGGATCGATACAGTACGACGGGATCTTCCCGCCGGAAAGTCATCCCCTTATCGAATTTAAATCAAATATTCACCGTCAGGGAGAACAATATGAGTACCTATGTCGAAGAAATCATGGCCTATGTACAGGAAAAAAATCCCGGGGAGCCGGAATTTCATCAGGCCGTGGAAGAGGTGGCGCAGTCCGTGGTCCTCGTGATGGACCGGTATCCCGAGTACCGGGCGGCGAAAATTTTCGAGCGGATGATCGAACCCGAACGGGTCATCCTCTTCAGAGTCCCCTGGATGGACGACCATCAGGAAATTCATATCAACCGCGGATACCGGATCGAGATGAACAGCGCCATCGGCCCGTACAAGGGTGGCTTGCGATTCCATCCGTCCGTGAATCTGGGCATCCTCAAATTCCTGGCTTTCGAACAGGTCTACAAGAACAGCCTCACATCCCTGCCCATGGGCGGAGGGAAAGGCGGATCCGATTTCGATCCCAAAGGGAAAAGCAAGAACGAGGTGATGCGTTTCTGCCAGAGTTTCATGGACGAGCTCTTCCGCCATATCGGTCCCGACACGGACGTCCCGGCCGGGGATATCGGCGTCGGCGGCCGGGAAATCGGATTCATGTTCGGCCAGTATAAACGGCTCAGGAATGAATTTACCGGCGTCCTCACCGGAAAAGGTCTCAACTGGGGCGGTTCTCTGATCCGGCCCGAGGCGACCGGATTCGGCGCGGTGTATTTCGCCGCCGAGATGCTGGCGACACGGAACGAATCCCTGGAGGGCAAGGTCTGCCTCGTGTCCGGTTCGGGCAATGTCGCCCAGTTTACCGTAGAGAAGATTCTGGATCTGGGCGGCAAGGCGGTCACGCTTTCCGACTCCTCCGGGTACATCTACGACGAGACGGGGATCGACCGCGACAAGCTGGATTATGTGAAACTCCTCAAGAACGCCCAACGGGGACGCATCGCGGAATATGCGGATAAATATAAAGAGGCCGTCTACACCCCGATCGATCCGGCCATGGATCACAACCCGCTCTGGAATCACAAGGCCTCGTGCGCCTTCCCCAGTGCGACCCAAAACGAAATCAACGCCCGGGACGCCAGGAATCTGCTCGACAACGGCGTCTATGTCGTCAGCGAGGGGGCCAACATGCCCACCGAGAAGCCCGGAGTCAAACTCTTCCTCGAACACGGCGTCCTGTACGGCCCCGGCAAGGCCGCGAATGCCGGCGGCGTCGCCGTTTCGGGACTGGAGATGACCCAGAACAGCATGCGCCTGCCCTGGACGCGCGACGAGGTAGACCATCGGCTCCAGATGATCATGAAAAACATCCACAAGACCTGCCGGGATGTGGCCGAAAAATTCGGCACGCCCGGGAACTACGTAAACGGCGCGAATATCGGCGGATTCCTCAAGGTCGCGGACGCCATGCTCGACCAGGGACTGGTATAGTCCGGAATCCCTTTTCCAGAAACTGCCATGAGCCGGATCGCCGGTTTGGATGCCGCCATTTCGAAGGATGAACGGGCATTCGGGCGGGTATTCGGGCGCTTGTGTGAAAAAACCATCTAGACAAAAACGGGGATGTTCGATCCATCCCCGTTTTTTTTGTGGCATTTTTGATAAAAAGATCGTAGGATTAAGAAACGATTTCGGAATGAGCCCTTTCTTCCCGGGGAATCGGTTTACATGACCTCTGACATCAAAAAATCGCTGCCCTATGCGGATCCGCTGTGGGTGGAACACGGCTACGGCACGCGCTTTCAGGGATTCCAGAATCTGATGCGCCTGCGTATCCGCGACATTCTCCTCGTCACGAGCCTCTATGATCTGTACATTTTCGAGGAGGACGGCCGCCTCTACGAGCTCATCCGGAGTCAGTACGAAAATCTGAATCTGACGCATGCGCCCGAGCTTTCCCGCGTTTCAAACGGGCGTGAGGCCATTGCGCTCGTCAAGGAGGAAAAGCGGTTCGACCTCATCATCACCACACTCCATATCGAAGACATGCGCCCGGCGGACTTCGCGAAGAAGCTGAAGGAAGAAGGTCTGGACATCCCCGTGGTCCTGCTGGCCTTCGATAACAAGGAATTGTCCGACATGCTGCTCCATGGCGAGGCATCTGCATTCGACGAGGTCTTCATCTGGCAGGGCGACTTTCGACTGCTCCTCGCCATCATCAAAAATCTGGAAGACCGGATGAACGTGGAGCACGACACCCGGCTCGTGGGCGTGCAGTCGATCCTGGTCATCGAAGACAACATCCGGTTTTACTCGTCCTTCCTGCCCATCCTGTATATGGAAACCATGAAACATTCCCAGCGGCTGATCTCCGAGGGCATCAACCTCTCTCACAAGAAACTGCGTCAGCGGGCCAGGCCGAAGATTCTCCTCTGTAAAAACTATGAAGAGGCGCTCGCGTGTCTCGACAAATACGATGAGACCCTGCTCGGCATCCTATCGGATATCAACTTTCCATACAGGGGGAAACCCGATCCGGGCGCCGGCTTGAAGTTCGCCGAGGAAGTCAAAAAAAGACGCGCGGACATCCCGATCCTCCTCTTTTCATCTGTGAATGCAAACGCCGGGAAGGCGCTTTCCGTCGGGGCGTCATTCGTCCTCAAAGGTTCTTCCTCCATGCTCGTGGACCTCAGACGCTTCATGACGGAGCATCTCAATTTCGGGGATTTTGTCTTCAGAATGCCCGACGGCAGTGAGGTCGAGCGCGCCCATGACCTGTTCACCCTGGAACAGAAAATCCACGTCATCCCGGATGAATGCATGAAATACCATGCCGAACGGAATCATTTCTCGAACTGGCTGAAAGCCAGGACGGAATTCTGGCTGGCCCATCAGCTGCGTCCCAGAAAAGTCTCCCATTTCGCTTCCATGAAGGAGATGCGGGAGGACCTGATCGCGTGCCTGAGAGACTACCGTAAACTCCGGCAGCGGGGTATCATCACGGAATTCAGCAAGGAATCTTTCGACCCGTTCAGCAGCATCTCCCGGATCGGCGGAGGCTCTCTCGGCGGGAAGGCGCGTGGATTGAGTTTTGTCAACATCCTGATCAACAACTACAATGTTCAGAATCAGTTCGAGGGGGTCCGGATCTACATTCCGCCGGCCGTGGTCATCGGCACCGACATCTTCGATCATTTCCTGGACGATAACGGCCTGCGCGATTTCGCTCTTCACGCCACAGACGACGAACAGATCGTGCAGAGATTCCTGAATGCGAAAAAATTTCCCGAAGAGGTCTTCGGCGAACTGGCCGCCTTCCTCGATATCGTGGATGCACCCCTCGCCGTCCGCTCATCCGGACTGCTCGAGGATTCACACAACCACCCCTTCGCCGGCGTATATAAAACCTACATGCTTCCCAACACGCATCCCGATCCCATGGTCCGGCTCCTGGAGTTGATCAAGGCGGTCAAACGGGTCTATGCCTCGACCTATTTCCAGTCCGCCAAGGACTATATCAAGGCCACGACCTATGAGCTGGCGGAAGAGAAGATGGCCGTAATCGTCCAAAAAATGATCGGATCTGCCCATCAGAACCGTTATTACCCGAGTTTCTCCGGCGTGGCGCGTTCTTATAACTTTTATCCCCTGCCCCCTCAAAAATATTCGGACGGGATTGTCTTTCTGGCGATGGGTTTGGGGAAGATGGTCGTCGAAGGGGGACCCTGTGTCCGGTTTTATCCCAGGGACCCCAGACATGTCGATCAATTTTTTTCCGTCAAGAACACCCTGCGTTATTCCCAGTCGGAATTTTTCGCCCTCGATCTGAGTGACGCCGCCCGGTCCGGATCTGAACACGAAGATTATTTTGTCAAGTCGTATTCGCTGAAAGACGCGGAGGAAGATGGCACGCTGCATTTCGCCGGATCGACCTACCTGCCCGAAACCGACTCCATCTGCGACGGCATATCGAGAGACGGTTACCGCCTCGTCACCTTCGCACCCATCCTGAAGAACACGGTATTCCCCTTAAACCAGATCCTCGAGTTGCTCCTCGACATGGGAAGCTGGGGCATGGGAACCCCGGTCGAAATCGAATTCGCCGTGAACCTGTCTGTTCCCGAAGGTCAGCCCAAACAATTCGCCCTGCTCCAGATGCGGCCTATGGTGCTGAATCGTGAACTGGAGGTGCTGAATGTCGGGGAATTCGATCCGAAACAACTGATCTGTTTCACGAAGCAGGTCCTCGGCAACGGCATCATCGAAGACATCCGGGATATCGTGCTGGTGGACCGGGACCGGTTCGACCGGGGCAAAAGCGCGGAAGTCGCCCAGGAAATCCGACACTTCAACAAAAAGCTTCTTGCGGAGAAACGCCGTTATATCCTGATCGGAATGGGCAGGTGGGGCAGCCTGGATCCCTGGCTGGGCATTCCGGTCACCTGGCCGGACATCTCAAACGCCCGGGCGATCGTGGAAACCGATTTCAAGGACTTTACGGTGATGCCTTCTCAGGGGTCTCATTTTTTCCAGAATCTCAATTCGTTCCTCGTCGGATATTTCACCGTGCGTTCCTCCGGCAACGAGAGTTTCGTGGACTGGGACTGGCTGCAGGAACAGGCCCCGAAAGAGGAAAAAACATTCACACGGCATCTGCGTTTCAGCAACCCCGTCGTCGTCAAAATGAGCGGGCATCAGAACATGGGGATCATTCTCAAGCCGGAGGATTTCGGTGGCGGGCCACGAAGAAAGGAAGACTGATCATTGCCCCCATTGCGGACGCACCTTGAGTCCGTGGGAGCAGGTGCTGCTCAGCGTAGACCGCGCCCTGATGTGCAAGGGGTGCTGGTACCGGATCCTGCTGGACGCCTTCGACGACAGCCCGCCGGAGGACAATGCAACGCCGGAATCGGGAGATCAATGCTAATGGAATCCTACAACTCTTTTAGGGTCGCGCAGAAACAAATCCTGGAAGCGGCCATCCTTCTGGATCTGAATACGGCCACACGGGAGCTCTTGATGTGGCCCCAGCGTGAATTCAAGTTCACCCTGCCGGTGAAAATGGATAACGGATCCGTCCGCGTCTTTCATGCCTGGCGGATTCAATACAACACCGCACGGGGTCCTGCGAAGGGTGGAATCCGGTTTTATCCGGACGAAAGCGCCGATACGATCCGCGCGCTCGCCTGCTGGATGACCTGCAAGACAGCCCTACTCAATCTGCCCCTGGGTGGGGGGAAAGGGGGCGTGGCCTGCAATCCGCGGGAGATGTCCCCGCGCGAGCTGGAGACCCTCTCGCGGGCGTATATCCGCGCGACCGCTCCTTTCCTGGGTATCGATAAGGATGTGCCCGCCCCGGACATGTATACCAACCCGCAAATCATGGCCTGGATGATGGATGAATATGAAACGGTGATGCAAAAACATCACCCGGGGGTGGTCACGGACAAGCCCCTCCAGATCGGGGGTACGGAAGGGGACGCCGGGATGCCACGGCGCGGGGCGGCGTCATCACCGTGCGCGAAGCATGCAAGGCGCTCGGCATCGACCCGACCGGCACCTATGCGATCCAGGGATTCGGCAACGCGGGACAGCGCGCCGCGCTGCTCCACCAGGAAATGCTCGGCGGGGGCAGGCTGATCGGCGTCTGTGATTCGGGCGGCGGCCTGTACAATCCCGGCGGAATGAACGTCCGGGAACTCGTGACGCATAAGCTGACCACGGGTTCGGTGAAGGGTTTTCCGGGCGCCAAACCGATCGATCGGGACGCGGTACTCGAACTGGACTCGGACATCCTGTATCCGGCCGCCATGGAAAACGCCATTCATCAACAGAATGCGTCCCGTATCCGTGCAAAAATCATATGCGAGCTGGCCAACGGCCCCACGTCCCCGGAAGCGGACCGGATCCTGAACGCCCGGGGCATCCACGTCATCCCCGACATCCTGGCCAGCGCCGGAGGGGTGACGGTCTCCTACTTCGAAATGGTGCAGGACCGGTATTCGCATTTCTGGGAAGAAAAGGACGTTCACGAAAAACTGGACGCAAAACTGACGAAAGCCTATCAGGTGGTTCGGGAAGCTATCCGGGAGAAGAACATCCCTCCCCGCATGGCCGCGACCGTTGTCAGTGTCGCGCGCGTCGCCGAAGCCGCCGAACTGCGGGGGTGGGTGTAAATTGAGCTTTTTCTAATCAGATAAAACAGATCCGCCTGGAAATCTTTTTCAAGGATCCGATGTTTACCCGCCGGATTCTTCGATCAGCATTCGGGCCGCTTTTTCTCCCGAGAGTAACATTCCGCCGAAAATCGGTCCCATGCGGGGTCCGCCGAATGTCGCATTGGCCGCCATACCCGCCACATAGAGACCGGGATAGACTTCCCGGGTATTTTCAAGGGTGAGATCCTCTGCCCGTTCCGCCCACAGGGACTTTTCCCCTTCCACCTTCCCGGAGAGTGTCAACAGCCGGCCTGAGCCCTTTTTCTCGACGATCCGGACAACTTCCACGGCATGGCCCGTCGCGTCGATCACCCGTTTGGAGTGGATGGCAAGAGGGTCGACATGGAGTCCGGCCATCTCCACGGGCGACCAATTGATGACCAGACCGGTGATCGTACCTTCCCGTATGACGACATCTTCGACACAGATTCCGTTCAAAACCGTCAGTCCTGCCTGGACCGCCCGGGAGGTCAGTGTCGAGACGGCCTCGATGGCGTCCGCTGTAAAGTGAATGTCGTCGTAGGCCTCGTAACGGATCCCGAACTCATCGAGGAGACGAAGAGCGTCTTTCTGTACGACAATTTCGTTGAAGAGCATGCCGCCGCCCCACATACCCCCGCCGATCGAGAGTTTCCGTTCATAGAGCGTGCATTTTTTGCCGGCCGAGGAGAGAAAATAACCGGCTACCAGTCCCGATGGGCCGCCGCCTACGATCGCCACGTCCATATCGAGGTGATCGGAGAGTTTTCGGAAGTATCGGCCGATGATGGCTTTTGTGATGGCAACTTCATGAATCTTTGTCATGGCTTCCTCACGGATTTTTTTCTTTGGGCATGGATTTTACAGAGAGGGTACTCAGCCACAGACCGAAAAGCCGGGGCCATCCGACAGCTTTCGTTTCCCTCCGCAGGCATGATCCTGATCAGGTTGTAAGGGTCTGTTCTCAGTCCCGGTATGGGGACACCCCCAACGAATTGGAGTTAATGTACCCAGAAACCCTGAAAAAAACAAAAGAATACTAAACACCCCGGCCGCCGGTACGAATAGTTTGTTCTTCATGGAATATTCCATGAACCGCTTGCTTTTTATCCCCCCTCATTCTATATTCGTTTGAATAATTCCGGTCTGATCGGTTCCGGCATTACATTTCCCTGAATAAGGAGCATCCGGCCATGATAAATCGAATGATTCGGCCGGTACTGGGGATACGCCGGACCGCACGGCTGGGGCGTCTGCATCCTGGACTGTCCGGCGCTTCAGCCGGACGACGGCGCGAGTCTGACGAGCTATCTCATCGGGTTGTGCAACCGGGGAAACTGGAGAAACCCCTCGGACTGGGGCACCCTCGGGGCCTGGGCCTGGGGGGTGGGCAGGCTCATCGATTATTTCGAGGGGGACAGGGACGTCGATGCGAAGAAAATCGGGGTGACAGGCCCGTCGCGTTACGGAAAGGCGGCGCTGGTCGCGATGGCCTGTGAGCCGCGCCTGGCCATCGCCTTCCCGAGTTGCGCCGGGAGCCTGGGCACCAAGATGAACCGGAGGCACTGGGGACAGGATCTGGAAAATTCCGGGTGGGAGCAGGAATATCACTGGGTCGCAGGGAATTTCTTTCAATGGATGGGGCCGCTGGACGAAGGCAACTACCTGCCGCGCCGGATCGAAGGCTGCCCGGTCGACGGCCATTCCCTGCTCGCCCTCTGCGCCCCGCGTCCTGTGTTCATCAATGCGGGAACACGGGATTCCTGGACGGACCCGTATGGGACCTACCTGACGGCCGCGACGGCGACGCCCGTCTACGCGTTGCTCGGCGGACGGGGGTTGATCATGACGGATCCGAAACCCCGTACGGACGTCGGATATATTTCCGGGAATATTGCATACAGATTGCATGAAGGGGGCCACACAGACGCCCCGGACTGGCCGGCGTTTTTCGAATTCGCCGCACAACAACTTTTCGGCGATTCGGGGCAAATCGAATAATCTGTTCGATGGATTCGGCAATTTTGCTGGACAGAAAACCAAATCCTGTTCATCGTATTTATCCTGTCCGATTTTCGGGATTGAACAGTTCGCCGGGGAATCAAAAGAGAGGAGAGCCGGGATGAAACCCTGTCGCGAATGCAAAAAAGAGATCTCGGAACAGGCCGTGTCGTGCCCGCATTGCGGCGCCCCGCGCCCGGCGAAAGAAAAGTGGGACGGATGGGGGTTTGAGTACAAATCAAAAAGCACGTTCCGGGGATTGCCGCTGCTCCACATCGCGTTCAAGTACCGCCCCACCGGCGCTCCCGTGGTCGCGAAGGGGATCCTGGCCGTCGGTCAGTTTGCCTGCGGCGTGGTGACCGTGTCTCAATTCGGGGTCGGTCTCATCAGCATCAGCCAGTTCACCATGGCGGGATATGCGCTGGCCCAGTTCGCCGTGGGCTATGCGATCATCGCCCAGATCGGCCTTTACATCCACGCGGGACGCGGACAGATGGTGAGGAACATCCTGGGGCTGATCGGGCTGATGTGATTTGGACCGGATGAAGAGCGATTGTGTATAAATAATTCGTTGGGCCCACAATTTGAACGGCGCATAAACCGAACCCGGTGCGATTCACAGAGTATAATCAAAAAGATGCTTTAGCTGAGATGAAAGAAACCACCCGAAAACAAAAACCGAAACACCGGCGCAGAATCCTCAGGTTTCTGCTCTGGTTTTCCGGCATCCTGCTCTTCCTGATCGTCGGCATTCACATCGCGGTCCGCATCCTGCTGCCCGAAGACGCCGTGCGGGCGCTGCTCGCCGGCGAAATCCAAAAAACCACCGGCCGGTCCTTTTCAGTCGACCGTCTGTCCTGGTCGCTGTTCGGATCGCTCGAGGCCGAGGGCGTGCGCGTCGGCTTCACTCCGGAAGAACAAATGCCGGATTCCCTTTTCTTCAGCCTCGAAGAAGCCCGCGTCCGGTTCCGATTGCTGCCGCTGTTGCGCCGCCGGTTCGAGGTCTCCGAAATCGCCCTGATCCGGCCCCGGCTCTCCCTGACCCCCCTCTTCCTTGCCGGATCGGACGGCCCCGCGCGGGCCGCGGTTCCGGATTCCGTTCCAGCCGCCGATCCGTCTCTGCCGGTTTCCGTCAACATCTCGCGTTTCAACCTGGAGGATTTCGACCTGAAAGTCGCCCTCCCGGACACGGTCAGAAACCCGGAAATCATCCTGACCCGCCTGAACATCGACCTGAGAGACTTGCGCATGCCCCGGGGTTTCCCGGGATCTTTCGACGGGGCGAAAGGGGCCTTGCGGTTCTTCGGAAACAAATCCCGCCTCATTTACCGCGACACGGAGATCGGACTGGCCTATCACCCCGACGTGGAATGGGTGATGGACATCGCGGATTCGCTCTGGAATCTGAAAGGACGGATTTTACTGACGCGACCCGGGCGGGACCGTGCCGACCTGGCTTTGCACCTCCAGGGGCGGGGCGGAGGCGCGCCCGGGTGGGTTCATCTCGACATGTGGACGCTGGACGTGGACGGCCAGCGGTTTCTCGATGTGACGGGCCGGGCCGAGACGGCCGGAAAGACGCCCGCGTTCCACATGACGTTCGGCGGCGCGGCCGTCGATCTGGCGCGCGTCCGGGATTTTCTGGTCGACATGCTGCCGCCCGTGTTTTCCGGACATCTGGAGCCCTATACGGTCGCGGGTTCCTGGCGGCCGCTGTACGGCGAAATTTCAGGCCGCCCGGATGACATGCACGTCGAACTCCGTTCTTCGGCGACGGGACTTGCCTTCTCCGGTGAGGACGGCCCCTTCGCCGCGGACGGCCTCGGCCTGGAAGTGTCCCTCCGCGGCGCCCTGGGGACGGACGGACTGAAGGCGGGGCATGTCCTGGGAGATCTGTCGCTCGGCGCCGCGCGTCTCTCCCTGAATGACACGACCGCCCTGACATTAAAGGACATTGTCCTGAGTCTGCGTTCCGAACTGAACCCGCAGTTCCTCCCGGTCCGGGGCGAAGCCGAAGGCCGGATCGGGAACCTGCTGGCCGGAGCGGCCGGATTCCGGGTCGACTGGCGTGCCGAAGCCCTGCCGGACCTCTCGGCCCTGTCCGCCCGCTTCCAGCTGAATATGGACGGCCTCGACCTCACCGTTCTGCCGCTCCCTGAACCCGTCCTCGGGGGACGGTTCGGGTTGGCGCTTTCCGGGACGGTCGACGGCCCGTCCGACATCCGCGCGAGATTGACGGCGGAAACCGGCGGGCTGGCCATCCGGGCCGGTATGATGGACCCGGTGCCGGACATCGCCCTGGAATCCCGCTGGCGTCTGGGAATGTCCCCGGATTTCAGCAGGATTTTCCTGGACACCGTATCTCTGAAAATCGACTCCCTCCTGACTGCGGAAGGGTCGGGAGAGGTGAGCCTGTCCGATGCGCTTTTCGAAGCGACCCTGGCTGAAATATCCGTGGAAAACCGGGCCGTTGCGGCGCACCTGCCCAAAAGCATGCGGATGCTGATGGAGGACTTCTCTTTCTTCGGAAGGGAAACCGCGACCCTCCGGATCGAGGGGGCTTTCGGTCCGGACACCCTGACGGTCAACCTGGCGGGAGAAGCCGTGCTGAGCGGGGTCGGCCTGACGGATCACCGCCAGGGCACGCGTCTCCGCGACATCGGAGGAACGATCCGGTTCGCGGGCACCCCGGCCCGAATCGATGCGGACGCATCGGTGCGCCTGGGAAGCCTCGAATACCCCCTGTTGATGGCGGGACCCGCGGAAGAGATCCGTCTCGACATGGAATTCGGCTGGAATGCGCCCGCCTCCATCCGGGTTCCCTCGGCGACGCTCACAGCGCCTTCCCTGGGCGTCACGGCCGGGATGCGATTTTCCGCCGTGCCGGCAGACACATCCCTCGATATCGAGGGTATGATCCGCGCGGCCTTCCTGGCTGAGGAATGGATCTCGCCCCTCCATGATCTGGCGCTGCGTGGCCGTGCCGAGGCGGTTTTCGACCTCGCCACCCTCGACCCGGCCCGCCGGCATCTCCGCCTGTCCGGAATCCTCGAATCGGACGGCCTCTGTCTGAAACAGGATGCCGTGTTCCGTGTCGCCGGTATCCGCGGCCGTGTTCCGGTTCAGCTCGACCTCGATCTCGGCCGGGGGACGCTGCTGTCCGATCCGTCTTATCAGCCCCTGAGTCCCGTCGACTATGACCGCCGGCGGGACTGGATCGCCTCGATCTCTCCCGTGGTAGAAAATTTCGTCGTCGACACCATCACCGTAGCCGGATACGCCCTGCACGGATTGACGATGGATCTCGACCTGCGGTACGGACGGCTACACATCCCCCGGTTTCATGCAAACCTGTTTGAAGGCGGCGTCGGCGGCAGCCTCTGGATCGATCCGGGAGATGGAAACCCTGAAAATATCCGATACGGAATCCGGGCCCAGGCTTCGCGGATCAATTCGGCCGCCCTGCTCGGTGACCGCTCCATCCGCACGGCCACGGAACTGAACGCCAATCTTTCATTTACGGGAATCGGCGTGACCCCGGAAAGCGGCATGGAACTGACCGGCTCGTTCCATATCACCCGCATCGGCCCCCGGTTTGCCAGCACCCTCCTCAGGGGACTCGACCCGCAGGGATCGGACCGGTCGATCCGGCTGACGCGCCGGCTCCTCGACATGGGGTGGCAGCCGAGACTGTTCAGCTTCGAATTGCGGCACGGACACGTATATCCGTCCCTGAGCCTGAGCCAGCCCTGGTTTTCTCCCGTCCGGATCCCCGGACGGCTGGAGTACGGCCGGCTGCCCCTGGCCTTCTTTCTCACGACAAAAACATTTTCGACCCGATAATGAGACGACGGAGGAAAAGATGAACCATCCAATGAAAATGTGGGGAGCGCTCGCGGCGTTGATCCTGCTGGCCGCGTCATGCAGCGTCAAGGCGCCCGAAGTCCGGGTGACCGGGGAAATGACCGCCCTGGAAAAGGAAGTCCTCGGAACCTATCGCCAGATCGAACAGGACACCTGGATGGTCGCGTCCACGCGATCGAGCGAAACCGGTCAAACCGCCTCGCTCTCTCCGGAAAAGAAACGGGTGCTCGACGCCAAGCAGCGACAGCGGTTCAACCAGGACGATGTGGAGGAATTCAAGAAGAAAGGGTTTGTCGGCGAGGACAATCAGGGATTTCTCGCGATCATGGAATCCGAGGGTCTCGGCCGGGATCCCGACAGGGCCGCGCTGGTGAAGACCATCGTCGGGGAAGAGAACGCGGATCGTGAGCTGATCATCGACCGCGTGATCGAGCTGAATGAAAACCTCAAAAATACGGTCCGGAACCAGGTGCTCGCGATTTTCGCCGAGATGAACCAGAAAAATTCACCGGTCGGCACCTGGATTCAGGATCAGGTCGGTAAATGGATAAAGAAAACCGAATGACCCGTCATCGGCGAACACGTCTTTTCTGTCTCGCGGTATTTTCCTTCGGGCTGCGCGCCTTCGCCGGACCGGAACTGACCGAAATCCGGCAGATCACCACGCATCCCGAACGGGAGATGCACCCGGCGGTCTCGCCGGACGGACGGTGGCTCGCGTTTGCCTCGGATCGCTCGGGCAACCTGGACATCTGGATCAAACCCTATCCGCGGGGACCGGCCGTCCAGGTCACGACGCATCAGTCCGAAGACACGGAACCGGTCTGGTCTCCAGACGGCAAATCACTCGTCTTCGTCTCCAAACGGCGTGATCCCCTCGGGGACCTCTGGCGCGTCGGGATCGACACCCGAACAGGCATCCGCGTGAAGGGCGATCCCGTTCAGCTGACTTCGCGGCTCGGCATGGAAAAGAGTCCATCCTTTGCCCCGGACGGACGCAGGCTGGTCTTCGTGTCGGATCAGGACGGCCGGCCGAACCTGTATGTCCTCTCGTTCCGGTCCCGGAAAATCGAGCGGCTCACGGTCAACGGGGGAATGGATCCGGCCTGGTCTCCATGCGGGGATTGGATCGTCTTTACCCGGTATGACAAGGGACGCGGCGACCTGTTGTTGACGCGACCCGATACACCCGATCCGGATTCGGAGACGGTCTACCCCCTGACCGCCGGACCGGCGGTGGACAGTGAACCCGCCTGGTCTTGCCAGGGCGATGCCGTTGTTTTTCAACGGGTGGATCCCGACTCGGTGGAGGCCGTGCTGATCCGCGGACGCATGAACACCTCGCTGTGGCGGAAGCGGGTCGCCCAGGGAAGGCCCGTAACGGATTTCGCGGCGGGACAGGAAATCCAGATTACCACCGGACTCTTCCTGGATCAGTCTCCGGTCTGGCACCCGGAAGGGGAAATCCTCTTCTCATCAGACCGGGGCAAGGGACTGGACGTCTGGTCCATCCCGGAAGACGGCCTGTTCCGTCGTGCGGAAAACGCCTTCATGCAATACAGCCGGGTGATCGACCGGTTCGGCGCCGCCGTGAGCCGGGAGGCGCTCATGCAGTCCCTCCTCGGGTACCGGCGCGTGCATGATTATTTCCCCTCGGATTCACTCTTTGCGGCCCGCGCCCTGCTCCGGATGGGCGAATTGTACCATGTCCTCGGCAAACCCGCACAGGCCCGCGATTGCTTCGAACGCGTCGGGTCGCAGTATCACCGCGAACGCCGCGAGGCGTCCCGCGCCGCGCTCATGCTGGCGTCTCTCGGGGACACGCACCCCGAAACCCGGATCCGTGTCTGTCAACAGGTCCTCGAGGTCTATCCGGACCAGCCGGAGACCCTGGCCGAAACTTGGATCCTTCTCGGCGATCTCTATCTCGAAACAGGACGGATCGCCGAGAGTCTCAATGCCTACCGCGAGGTAGCCGTGGTGACCTCGCGGGATAACTGGCTGGCCCAGTCCCAGCTCCGCATCGGCGATCTTTTCGACCGGACGGACCAGAAAGAGACGGCCCGGCAGAGTTATTTCGCCCTGCTGAGGGCATACGGCGACATCCCGATCTGGCGGCAGCGCGCGATCGACCGGCTGATCACGCAGGTGACCGGCACGACCCGCAGGACCCTCATCGAATACCGGCGGATCATCCGTGAGGCCGCCGATTTTCCGTCTCTCGCGGCTCAGGCACAACTCGCGATCTGCGACCGGCTCATCGAAGAGGGGTCGTATGACAGGGCTTTGCGCGAACTGGAACAGGTGCCTTTGCTCGCCCCGGCCGAACCCTGGGCCCATGCACGCGCCAGGATCCTTCAGGCCCGCGTCTTCGCGTTGATGGGTGACGACCTGAAAGGCATCCTCCGTCTGGAAGGCATCCAGAGGGAATTCGAGGATCTGGAAGGCGGCGTGTATGCCGCCGAGGCGCGGGAAGATCTGTTCGCGTTGCTTTTCGAATCCGCCGAACGCCTGCGTCTGCTCCGGGACTATGAGCTGGCGGGCGCCCGTTACCGCAAGGCCTTGAGCCTCGAACCGGACAACATCGACATCCATCGCGGGCTGATCGCCTGCATGTATTACACGGGCCGCATCGGGGTGCAGATTCAGGGATATGCGTCCCGGCTTGAATCGGATCCCGACAATCCCGTGCTCCTCTACGGCATGGGGCTGGCCCTTTCCTATCAGGGCGAACGGGATGTCGGAATCCTGAAACAGTCGAACCGCTACCTCGAAGAGGCGTTGACCGGGGATTACCGCCTGATCTATCCCTACCGGGCGCTCAGTTTCAATTACGAACTCATGGAAAATCTCATCGCCCGGGAACGCCTGCGCGAACGCGGCTTCTGGGAGAACGCGAAAAACCGTCTGGTTTCGCCGTTCATATGGCTCGCCGGACTGTTGCCGTTCAGCAAATCTGAAGACGAAGGCGGCTATTATGAAAAGGCGATCGAGCTGCTGTTGACGGCGATCGAACTCAACGATGAAACCGAAGACCCGGCCATGGAGGCGAGTCTGTCACAGAACCTCGCCAACAACTTTTATCATCTCGGAGAATTCGGTTTTCGAAAGGCGCTTCAGTATTACGCTTACCGGCTCACTCTGGACACCACCTTCTCTCAACCGCTCGAAAAGGCGGCCTTTTTCGAGCGGGCCGGC